>JAHAWW010000142.1 GCA_018383375.1 Prevotellamassilia sp.
ACTATTTCACGGCGCTCACGGGCCAAGCGCTCGACAGCCTGGCTACACAATATCCTGACGAATATGTTCACCGCGTGGAGTTTGTTCCCGGTGCAGGTCATGGATTTGACTATCGTCCCACGGCCCCCTGGCTCTTCAAACATAAGCGGCAGAGCCATCCGCATCATTTCGTATGGGAAGATTATGCCATGGACGGTTGCTTCAGACGTGGTTTCTACAATCTAAAAATTGACCGCCGACCCGTTGAAAGCGACACGCTGCGCACCCGCTATGAGGTGAGCATCGCCACAGACGGCCTCATTGACATCACAATTTGCGGCGTGCATTATGAGGCATTGGAAAAAGAACCTCAATGGGGCATCCCCATCAAATACGACAAAACAACCTACCCCATAAGCGGCGGACAAATCACAATCTTTCTCGACGAAAATCTCGTTGACCTCAACAAGAAAGTGACCGTGCGACTCAATGGCAAACGAGTGTGGCGAGGCAAAATGCGCCTTTGGCGCGAACACCTCTTTGAGAGTCTCCGCACTTTTGAAGACCCCAAGCGACTCTATCCCGCTGCTGTGACCATCAACTATTAAAGAGCACTTACTATCAAATCAACATATCATGAAAGGAATTGTCTTGGCCGGTGGCTCCGGCACACGCCTTTATCCCATTACCAAAGGCATCAGCAAACAGCTTATTCCCATTTTTGACAAACCGATGGTCTACTACCCCATCTCGGTGCTTATGCTGGCCGGCATACGTGACATTCTCATCATATCCACCCCTCAAGACATCGGCGGCTTCAAACGCCTATTGGGCGACGGCAGCGACTACGGGGTGAATTTCTCTTATGCCGAACAACCATCGCCCGACGGTTTGGCTCAAGCCTTCATCATCGGAGAAGAATTTATCGGCAACGACAGCGTGTGTCTGGTGTTGGGCGACAACATTTTCCACGGCATGGGTATGCGACGTATGTTCCACGAGGCTGTCCGTATGGCCGAAGAAGATGCCAAAGCCACCGTCTTTGGCTATCGAGTGCACGACCCCGAACGCTATGGCGTGGTGGAGTTTGACGAAGCCGGACATTGCATCAGCATCGAAGAAAAACCTGAACAACCCAAATCCAACTATGCCGTGGTAGGCTTGTATTTCTATCCCAACAAAGTAGTTGAAGTGGCCAAGACCATCAAGCCTTCCAAACGCGGCGAACTCGAAATCACCACGGTCAACCAACGTTTCCTCAACGACGGCGAACTGATGGTGCAGACACTGGGCACGGGGTTTGCTTGGCTCGACACCGGCACCCACGACAGTTTGAGCGAAGCGTCCACCTTTATCGAGGTGCTCGAAAAGCGCACTGGCGTTAAAGTGGCCTGCCTCGAAGGTATTGCCCTCAAACAAGGCTGGATTTCGCCCGAGCGTCTCAAGGCCATTGCCCAGCCTATGATAAAAAACCAATACGGCCAATATCTCCTCAAGTTGGCCGAAGAACATCAATAACAGCCATTGTCCGAAAGACTTCAAAAAGCCTACACGCTATTGCTCTTGGTGTGCTTTGCATTGACAGGCGCCCAAGCACAAACAACTCCTGCAGAATTGAAGGGGCTATATGAGCGTGTCTGTTCGCTCAACGACATCCACAGCGGCGACCTCTGTTTGGTCGTCGGGACGATTGTGCCTTTTGGAGAAAACACCAATGCCAATCGCCGCCCCTATATGCTGACAAGCAAAGCCGACGACGGCAAATGGCTTGAGGCTGAAATGACGGAGACGGACGTCGAAAACGGCACAGCCATGACGGCAGCCAAAGAGCATTGTCTTTGGCAAGTGGCCTACGAAGATGGCATCATCTCGCTGAAAAGCCTCGACACAGATTTGTGGCTGAGTCCCGGCACAGCGTCGCTTGGCTCCACCTCGCTCGTGGCCACGGCTCAAGCGCCCTATGCTTGGCACATCACCGAGGCTGCCGATGCACGTTTTTATATCCAAAACAAAGACAACGACCGCTGGCTCACACTCTATCGAGAACAATCGTCACACTTCGGTTGCTACAGCAATGTCACACCCACCGACTGCCACACACTCATTATATATAAATACTTGAGCGATGAAAACCTTCAAGGCACAGCCCAACTGCCCGAAGACGGCTCAAACGTGGTCTTGGCCAATGGAACGTTGCTGATGGGCCCTTCACTCGAGGCGGTCAATGTAGCCGAAACGTTGCTCTCAGACGGCACCACCGCACAGACCGAGACGCTCCAACCATGGCGAGTGCAACATCGTGCAGACTCTTGTTTCGTTTTGCAAAAGGCAGACGGCACATACCTCGGCTATGACTTCCGACACTCTGCCACCGAGGCCTTATGGCGCATCACACAGGGCAAAATCACTACTGTCGAGTCAACGCCGAGAAGCCTCTATTTCTCAACAAGCGGAGCACTCACACTCAACGCCTCCGAGACCACCGATAATGCACTGACGTTTGTCACAGCAGCGCCTCCGGCACAAACCTCAACCAGCTCAGACGGCACGACTACACTGCGTGGAGGATGGACAGCAAAGGCTCTCGAACAGGCAGACTGGAGCGCCACCACCACGCTCGATCTCACAGCCATTGCCATGCCTGTGCGCTCATTCACATTCGTCAATCGACCCACCGACCGCCACACATTCATACTCGTCTCAGAGGCAGACGCTGAACGCATCCCCTTGTCATGGCCCTTTGTGGCTGCCGCCGATGGTGAGCGGTTTCGTCTTCTCACCCCGTCGGTCATCCAAGACCGCCAAGCCTTCGTCGCGCCGGTCGACATCAGCTACACAGCCTCACAAGTGAGCTATTCCCGACAAGCCTTTGCCGATGGCGGATGGGAAACACTCTGTTTGCCGTTTGCCACCACTATTCCCAACGACTTTTCAGCCCAAAAGTTTGAAGCGTTACACGCCGACACGCTCTCATTTTCACCCGTCATCAACATTCCCGCCCATACGCCGGTCATCATCCGCTATGCTCACACGCCTTTCAACGGCACGACAACCCTCTCGCTACAGGCCACTCAAGACGGCACATTCAAAGCCCGTCAAACACAAAGCGGCGACACGCCATTCATCGGTATTTATGAGCCCTTTGTCGTCGACGACTCAGGCACTCCGGCAACCTATTTGCTCACACCGACGGGTTCGGCCTTTGTCAAGGCTGCAGCCCAAAGCCGGCTTGCCCCTTTCAGAGCACGCCTCGCTTGGCCAACCTCTGCCTCAACGCCACGTCTTATTCACAGACCATAAAACACTATCCTTTCAACACTCAACCCCTCAGAATATTCATTATGAACATCGCTGTAGATTTCGACGGAACCATTGTCGAGCATCGCTATCCCGAAATAGGTAAAGAGCGCCCCTTTGCCACTGCAACCCTGCGCAAACTCATCGAAGACGGCCACCGGCTCATCTTATGGAGCGTGCGCGAAGGCGAACTTCTTGAGCAGGCCGTAGAATGGTGTAAAAAGCGAGGCGTCGTGTTTTATGCCGTCAATCGTGATTTTGAAGAAGACACCCCTGAGCGCAACACCAGCTACAGCCGTAAGCTCAAAGTCCAAATGTTCATCGACGACCGCAACGTGGGTGGCCTGCCCGATTGGGGAGCCATCTATCAAATCATCAGCAAACGAATTACTTACGACGAATATCTTGCCCAACAAGACGACCAGCACAAAAAAAGACGCCGGCTCTGGCCGTTCTGATTTTGTCTTGCACTTTTCTTTTTTGAAGGATGCAAGAAAATGACAAAGAACAGTTTACCACACCATGCAAAAAATCTTTTCGTCTGCACAGATACAGGAACTCGACGCCGCCACCATCAACGAAGAAGGTATCACTTCGCTCGACTTGATGGAGCGTGCGGCACAAAAAGCCACCGATGCGCTTTTGCGTCTCTATCCCCAAGCCCACCATTTCGCTCTCTTTGCCGGTCCGGGCAAAAATGGTGGCGACACACTGGCCATGGCTCGACTCATTGCCGCTTCGAGAGCCGAAAGCCAAATCGAAGTTTGGCTCTTCAACATTTCGGGCCATCTGCACGCCGACTGTCAAGCCAATAAACAACGGCTCGAAAACATCCACTCGGTGAAGTTCTATGAAGTGACCGACCGTTTCGAACCTCCCATCCTCACCGCCGCGACCGTTGTTGTCGACGGCCTCTTTGGCATCGGGCTTAGTCGCCCTCTATCGGGCGGTTTCGCTTCGCTCGCCGGTTTCATCAATGCCTCGCCGGCTCAGGTTGTGTCCATAGACATGCCCTCAGGCATACCGGCCGACGAAGCCACCTCTACCGGTTCGCTGCTGAGTGTCCAGGCTCATCACACCCTCACCTTCCATAGTCTCAAACGCACCATGATGTTGCCCGACTTGGCAGAGCGTTTTGGACAAATAGAAATCCTCGACATCGGTCTGTCGCCAAGCAAGTCAGAAGCGTTGGAGACCGAGTGGAACATCTTCTCGCCGGCCGACATTGCCCGAATGAGCGGCGTGCTCACACCCCGACGGCCTCACAGTCATAAAGGCACCTACGGCCAGGCGCTCATCATTGCCGGTAGCTATGGTATGGGCGGCGCAGCCACATTGTCGGCACGAGCTTGTCTGCGAACGGGTGCAGGAAAAGTGAGCGTTCACACGCCGCTGATGAACAACGACCTCATTCAAATCGCCGTGCCCGAAGCCACACTCAGCCACGACGCTTCCGACACAGTCTTCACCGCTCCACCCGACCTTGCTCCCTATCAAGCCATAGCCGTGGGTCCCGGCATAGGCACGTCACGCCCCACCGGCACAGCCCTATTCAAGCTCCTCACCACGGCCACACGTCCGATGGTGATTGACGCCGATGCACTCAACCTGCTTTCAGCCCATTCGGCTTGGCTCGGACAAGTGCCCGAGGGAAGCATACTCACGCCACACCCCGGCGAAATGGCTCGTTTGGCTCCCGGTGCCACAACCTCGGGCAGCCTGCTTGAGGCCGCCCTCCGTTTGGCGTCCACCCACCGCATATATGTGGTGCTCAAAGGCCACCACACCGCCATCTGCACTCCCGAAGGTCAAGTCTGGTTTAATGCCACCGGCAATCCCGGCATGGCCACAGCCGGAAGTGGCGATGTGCTCACCGGCATCATCACCAGTCTGCTCGCACAAGGCCACACGCCGCTCCACGCCGCCATGCTCGGCGTGAGCCTTCACGGCCTCTCCGGCGACATAGCCGCATCAAATCTTGGACAAATATCGCTCATCGCATCCGACCTCATCGACCATCTGCCACGGGCCTTTGGCCGACTGGCAGCCGAAGCGGTTCAACCATAAACCCGTCTTTTCCTCCATCTCACATACTCATCCATTCCGACTTCCAACCCTATGACCACCCATCGCATCCTTTCACTCGCTCTGACTCTGATGAGTCTCGGCACCGTCACGGCTCAAACCGAAGTGACTGACTATCAGCCCGGCGTCACAGCCGAAGGCATCACCTATTTCCTGCCTCAGACTGCCTTCGAAGTCACCGTGACGGCCAACCGCACCACCTATACACCCGGCGAATATGCCGCCTATGCCCGCCGCTACCTGCGACTCGAAGGTATCTCCCAGCAGAGCTACGACACCTGGACCGTCACCGATGTGCGCCTCACCCCCTTCGGCGTGGCAGACAAGCGCAGAGCCTACAGCATCAAACTCAAAACCAAAACCTCGGCACCGCTCGTGTCACTTGCTCCCGACGGCCGACTGCTCTCAGTGGGTGCCACGTCTGTGGCCGACGATATGCCGCGTGCCACCCATCAAGTGCAAGCCCAACCGGTCAAACACCTCAACGCCGCCGACTATAAGACCGAAGAAATCCTCTCTGCCGGCAGCCGGTCGAAGATGGCCGAACTCACAGCGGCCGAAATCTACGACATCCGCGAAAACCGCTCTCTGCTCACAAAGGGGCAAGCCGACTTTATGCCAAAAGACGGCGAGCAGTTGCGCCTTATGCTTGCTCAACTCGATGAGCGTGAAGAGGCTCTGTTGAGCCTTTTCAAAGGCACCACCTCGGTCGAGAGCCACACCTACACCTTCACCTTCATTCCTGCCGGAGCGGTGAACGACACCATCCTCTTCCGCTTCTCGCGCTATTTGGGATTGGTCGATGCCGACGATTTGGCTGGCGAACCCTACCTGCTCACTCTCACCGACCTGGGCAGTCTGCCCGATGCCGTGACCACGGCCGACCCCAAAGGAAAGAAAGAAGAAAACTCACTGCGCTATGTTGTGCCCGGTCGCGGCCGATTGGTCATCAACCATGGCAGCGAAACCCTCTTGAGCCAAGACGTGCCCATGGCTCAGTTCGGACGCATCGAGCAACTCGGCGGCGACCTTTTCAACAAACGCTACAACACACGCGTCTTTCTCTCGCCCGTCACCGGAGGCATCTCACGAATCGAAGCCGACCAGCCCTAAAGGCACGCCTCCTATACCCCAAAATTGTTGCCTTTTTCCCAATCACCCAATCACAGGGCTTGTAATCAAAAGGAAATGAGAGAGTTGCGGTGACTGAACGCTTCAATCACGCTCAATCACGCTCAATCACAGACCGTACAAAACAAAAATGCTTGGACACGAGCTCAAACTCGTGTCCCAAGCATTTTTTCATTAGTCTATACGGCACTCCGCCTCACTTCTTTTTACCGAAAAAGGCATTGAGGATAGACGAGCCGATTTTGCGCTCAAGCCCCTGCTTGGTGGTGGGATATGAAGAATAATGTTTGCAGAACGCTTTCACTGGCGTTGAGAAATTATGCCGTCGCCATCTGCCGTTTTGTCACGTCAGACACTGCCGTTTTGTCAGTATGAGGCAGGCTATGAATGCGCAGAGATGTGTTCGTTTTCCGGGGGTGTGTGTGACGCCACAAAGCGATAGTTTAAGATTTCTCTACACTATGCCGATTTCTACGCCAAACGGCCCTCAAATTGGCTAAGAACTTAGATGCTAATCATAAGAATATGATTTTCAATAAATTTCCTTCTTTTTATTACACTTTGCTTTAAGGAAAGAGAACTTCGCTGGTTGAAAAGAGACGCCTGAATAGGGAGAGTTTTTCACGGGAATAGGGAGAGTTTTTACTGCCATAAGGACAGGAAAAACTGCCATAAGCCCCGTGTGGGCGCGATGTACGAAAAAAGAGACCTCGTGTGGAGGTCTCTTTTCTGCTTTGTGTGAAGTTCGCCTTTTTTGTCGTGAAAACAAAAGACAAAAAGGTGGGGTTTATTTGATAAGCGCGATGCTGCGTTTCACAAAGTTGCTCAGGGCTTCGCCGCGCAACAGACCATTTTGCAGCAAGGCAAGGTCGATGAGTTGCGACACGACAGGCTGGGCCTCGGCATAATCGGCAAACACCTTGTTGCGACCGGCTTGTTGCTGCTCGATGTCGGCATTACACTGGCGAAGGTCTTCACGCTCTTGGTCGGTAATCTCTTCAGCCTTGCGGTCTTTTTGGGTCTGCTCGATGGCCGCACGGCGTGCATTGAGTCCCTTGAGCTGGTCGTCGAACGGCTTGAGAGCCTCGGCGGCTTCGGCTTTGAAGCCCTCGAGAAGCTTAGCCACGAGCGGATGGTCGGCGTTGAGCACGAGGTTGTACATATCAGGCATCTCGCCATAGAAGCCCATACCGGGTTGCAGACGGCTCATTTCTTTCATGCGGCGCATGTATTCACTTTGTGTGATGACCACGGGAGCCGACTCCGCACCGAGACGCTCTGTTTCAACGTGGAAGTTGGTCTTTTCGGCCTTGGGCAGACGGGCTGTGAAGATGGCCGAAAGCGCTTCACGGTCAGTCTCTTCGACAGGCTGCGTGGCAGTCTCGTCTTTGCGGATGAGTCTATCCACCACATCGCCGTCGACACGGCTGAAAGTAGATTTCTCCAGCTTCTGCTCGAGCATACCAACGAGCGGAGAGTCGAGCTGTCCGTCGAGCAAGAGCACGCTGTAGCCTTTGTCTTTGGCTGCCTGTATGTAGCTGTATTGCGCTTCAGGGTCGGAGGCATAGAGATAGACGACGTTGCCGTCTTTGTCGGTCTGCGTGGCCTTGATGAGGTCGCGATATTCGTCGTAGGTGAAATATTTGCCGTCGACGTCTTTGAACAACGCGTATTTGGAGGCACGGTCGTAGAAGTCCGGCTCTGAGAGCATACCATAGTGGATGAAGAGTTTGAGGTCGTCCCATTTGGCCTCAAAGTCTTGTCGGTCGGTCTTGAAGATAGATTGAAGACGGTCGCTCACCTTCTTGGTGATATAGCCCGAAATCTTCTTGACGTTGGCATCGCTCTGCAGGTAGCTGCGGCTGACATTGAGGGGAATGTCGGGCGAGTCGATAACGCCGTGCAGGAGCGTAAGAAACTCAGGCACAATATTTTCCACCTCGTCTGTCACGAACACCTGATTGCAATAGAGCTGGATTTTGTTGCGATGGATTTCGATGTTGTTTTTGATGCGAGGGAAGTAGAGCACACCGGTGAGGTGGAAGGGATAGTCCACGTTGAGGTGTATCCAAAAGAGGGGCTCGTCGGCCATAGGATAGAGGTCGCGATAAAACTTCTTATAGTCCTCGTCGTTGAGTGTAGACGGTTGGCGTGTCCAGAGCGGATTGGTTTCGCCTATGATATTGTCTTCGTCGGTCTCTTGCTGCTTGCCGTCTTTCCATTCGGTCTTTTTGCCAAAAGCAATGGGCACGGGCAGGAAGCGGCAATATTTCTTGAGCAGACCTTCGATTTTTGTGTTTTCAAGAAACTCTTTGCAGTCTTCGGCAATGTGGAGGACGATGTCGGTGCCTCGGTCGGCCTTGTCGATGTTTTCCATGTCGTAGGCCGGACTGCCATCACACGTCCAGCACACGGCCTGGGCGTCGTCGCGGTAGCTGCGCGTGCGTATTTCGACCTTGTCGGCCACCATAAACGACGAGTAAAAACCGAGACCGAAGTGGCCGATGATGGCATTGGCGTCGTCTTTATATTTTTCAAGAAAATCGGTGGCACCCGAGAAGGCTATCTGATTGATATACTTATCGATTTCTTCGTCTGTCATACCAATGCCGCGGTCTGAGATGGTGAGCGTACCGGCATCTTTGTCGATGGCCACTCGGATGGTGAGGTCGCCGAGTTCGCCCTTGAAGTCACCCTTCATGGCATAGGTTTTGAGCTTCTGGGTGGCGTCTACGGCATTCGAGACAAGTTCGCGGAGGAAGATTTCGTGGTCGCTGTAGAGGAATTTCTTAATGACCGGAAAAATATTCTCGGTCGTGATACCAATAGATCCTTTTGACATAATATCTGTGTGTTTGATGGTTTTCAAAAATTCGCCTTTAATTAATGCAAAATGCGTGCCAAATGTGCGTTCCTCGCCCACGTCGGCTCACACGAGGCACTGAATGTTGCCCAATTGCCCGATTTTTAGTATTTTTGCGCGGCCTTAGGGGCTAAGCCTCAGGCTTGAAACCGCAAACAACACTCCTATTATATATGATATCAGTCACCAATCTCGCCATTCAGTTTGGCAAACGCATTCTCTACCAAGACGTCAACCTCAAGTTTACAAACGGCAACATCTACGGCATCATCGGTGCCAACGGTGCGGGTAAGTCCACCCTGCTCCGTGCCATCTCGGGCGAACTCGAGCCCACCAAAGGCAGCATCGAAATGGGTCCGGGCGAGCGTCTGTCGGTGTTGAGTCAGGACCACTTTAAGTTTGACGAATGCACCGTGCTCGACACCGTGTTAATGGGGCACACCGTGATGTGGCAACTCATGCAAGAGCGCAACGAACTCTATTCAAAAACTGAATTTACCGACGAAGACGGCATCCGTGTGGCTGAACTGGAAGACAAATTTGCCAGCATCGGCGGCTATACGGCCGAAAACGAAGCCGCCACACTGCTCAGCGGCCTCGGCATCAAAGAGGCGCTCCACGGCAAACTCATGGGCGAGCTCTCCGGTAAGCAAAAAGTGCGCGTCATGCTGGCACAAGCACTCTTCGGCGAACCCGACAACTTGCTGCTCGACGAGCCCACCAACGACCTTGACCTCGAAACGGTCGAGTGGCTTGAAGAATATCTCGGAAACTTTGAGCACACGGTGCTCGTGGTGAGCCACGACCGCCACTTCCTCGACCAAGTCTGCACCCATACGGTCGACATCGACTTCGGCAAGGTGACACTCTTCTCGGGCAACTACTCGTTCTGGTATCAATCTTCACAACTCGCCCTGCGACAGGCTCAAAACCAGCGACAAAAGGCCGAAGAGAAACGCAAGGAGCTTGAGGAGTTCATTCGCCGCTTCTCGGCCAACGTGGCTAAGAGCAAACAGACCACCAGCCGCAAGAAGATGCTCGAAAAACTCAACGTCGAGGAAATCAAACCCTCCACGCGCAAATATCCCGGCATCATCTTCCAGATGGACCGCGAACCCGGCAACCAAATCCTTGAAGTGCACGACCTCAAGGCCGTGACCGAAGACGGCACCGTCTTGTTCGACAACCTCAACTTCACCGTCGAAAAAGACGAAAAGGTGGTATTCCTCAGCCATGACCCACGCGCCATGACAGCCCTCTTCGAAATTATCAACGGCAACGCTCAGCCAGCAGCCGGAAACTTCAAGTGGGGCGTCACCATCACCACCGCCTACCTGCCTCTCGACAACACCGATTTCTTCAACACCGACTACAACATGCTCGATTGGCTCAGCCAATACGGCGAGGGCAACGACGTCTATTTCAAAGCCTTCCTCGGACGAATGCTCTTCAAAGAAGAAGACATCCTCAAAAAGGTGAGCGTGCTATCGGGTGGCGAAAAAATGCGCTGTATGATTGCACGCATGCAACTGCGAGGCGCCAACTGTCTCATTCTCGACACGCCCACCAACCACCTCGACATGGAGAGCATCCAGGCTTTCAACAACAACCTCAAACTGTTCAAGGGCAACATCCTCTTTGCCAGTCACGACCATGAGTTTATCAACACCATCGCCAACCGCATCATCGAACTCACACCACGCGGCACCATCGACAAACTCATGAACTACGAAGACTATATCCACGACGAGAAAATCAAGGCTCTAAAGGCCGAACTCTATGGCGAGGCTTGATTGGCACGCTATTTGCACTAATTATTGCCGTAATAAAGCCTAACACTCTCAAGACATGACAAACGACAAAGAAAAAGAAAATCAAAACAAACTGAGCGAAGAGGCCACCGCCGAAAAACAGGCCCCAACGCCCGATACAGAGACTCCCAACCAAGAGAATGCTGAGGAGACAGAAGCCCCCGCCGAACCGGAGGCCGAAAAAACCGACGCAGAAAAACTCGAAGAGGCTGAAGCCGAAATTGCTTCGCTCAAAGACCAACTGCTCCGCAAGGCTGCCGAGTTTGAAAACTTCCGCAAGCGCACCATCAAGGAGAAGACCGAGCTCATCCTCAACGGCGGACGCCGCGTGATTGAGGCTCTCCTTCCCGTGCTCGACGACCTCGAACGAGCCCAAGACAACATGGGTAAGGCCACCGACGTGGAAGCGCTCAAAGAGGGCGTGGACCTCATCCTCACTAAACTCGACAAAACGCTCAGCGGTCAGGGACTGAAAAAAATAGACACCACCGATGCACTCTTCGACACCGACTTCCACGAGGCCATCGCTATGGTGCCTGCCGCTGACGACAGCCAAAAAGGCAAAGTCATCGACTGTGTGCAAAGCGGCTATATGCTCGGCGAAACGGTCATCCGTCACGCCAAGGTAGCCGTGGGACAATGACATCTTTGATGGCTGAAACGGCGACGCTAATCCGAAAGAAAGGAAAACATTATGGCTGAAGAAAAAGACTATTACAAGATACTCGGCGTGGAAAAGACGGCCTCGGCCGACGAGATTAAACGCGCCTACAAGAAGGTGGCCATCAAATACCACCCCGACCGCAACCCCGGCAATAAAGAGGCCGAAGAGAAATTCAAGGAGGCCGCCGAAGCCTATGAAGTATTGCGCGACCCCGAAAAGCGTCAGCGCTACGACCAGTTTGGCGCAGCCGGCGTGAATGGTGCAGGCGGATTTGGCGGCTTTGGTGCCGGAGGCATGGACATCAACGACATCTTCTCGCACTTCGGTGACATCTTCGGCGATATGGGCTTCGGTTTCGGAGGCGGTAGCCGACGCGGCGGCCGACCCAAATTCCGCGGCGGCGACCTACGAATGAAAATCCGCCTCAACCTCCAAGAGGTGGCGAGTGGCGTGACCAAGAAATTCAAAGTGCACAAAAACGTGACGTGCCCCGAGTGTCAAGGCTCAGGTTGCGAAAAAGGTCACGACCCCGAAACCTGCCCCAACTGCAACGGCACGGGCTATGTGCTCCGCAGCCAGCGCAGCATGTTTGGCATGATGCAGAGCCAAGAGCCCTGCCCCAACTGTCACGGTGAAGGCGTCATCGTGAAACACAAATGCGCCCACTGTCACGGCGAAGGCATCATCGAGGGTGACGAAATTGTCGAAATCACCATTCCCGCCGGCGTCGAATCCGGTATGGTGCTCAATGTCCGCGGCAAAGGCCATGCCGCCCGTCGTGGCGGTGTGCCCGGCGACATTCAGGTGCTCATTGATGAGGAGCCCAATAAGGACTTCATCCGCGACGGTAGTGACCTCATCTACAACCTGCTGCTCACCGTGCCTCAAGCGTGTCTGGGCGACTCGGTAGAGATACCCACCATCGACGGCAAGGCCCGCATCAAAATCACTCCCGGCACCCAGCCTGGCACAGCCCTGCGTCTGCGTGGCAAGGGTCTGCCCGATGTCAATGGATATGGTAAAGGCGACATCGTGGTCAACATCAGCATCTACATCCCCGAGACGCTGAACAGTCAAGACCGCAAGGCGATGGAACAACTCGCCCAAAGCGACCACATCCGTCCCGACCAAAAGGTCAAGGAAAGCATCTTCCGCAAATTCCGCAACTATTTCAGCTGACAGCCTCACTGACCCACAGACGCGGCCTTAAGGGAGTGAATGCGAAATAGAATACAATGTGACTTTAGCCCCTCAAGGGCACAATAAATAACCCAGGTCGTCAGGCCTGGGTTATGCATTATGTCTCATCTCGCCGCTCGGCCTTATGGCCATTCCGACTCCCTCCGTTCAATTATTGTCTGCACATCACCTACACGCCATTGCCTCTGCCACATCTTGTCTATGTGACACACGAGGCCGCAGCGCCTCAACACAATTTTTGACTCAAAAAAAGTTTTGACGCTAATGACTTATTCTGAAGCTATTCAATATCTCTACGACCTTGCGCCAATGTTTCAGCAGGTGGGCAGCAAGGGCTACAAAACCGGACTGGACAACACGCTTGCCCTCGACGCTCATTTTCATCACCCACACAGCGCCTATCGCACCATTCACATTGCCGGCACCAACGGTAAGGGTTCGACCGCACACAGTCTGGCGGCCGTGCTGCAACGGCTCGGCTTGAAGGTGGGGCTTTACACTTCGCCTCACCTGATAGACTTCAGGGAGCGCATCAGGGTGAACGGCGAAATGATACCGGCCGACTATGTGGCCCAATTTGTAGAGACCGAGCGCCACTTTTTCGCACCGCTTCAACCCTCTTTTTTTGAAATCACCACAGCCCTCGCCTTCAAGTATTTCGCCGATGCCGGCGTAGACGTTGCCGTGATTGAGGTTGGGCTCGGCGGACGCTTGGACTGCACCAACATCATCACGCCCTGTCTGAGCATCGTCACCAACATCAGCCTTGACCACACCGCCCTGCTCGGCGACTCGCTCGAGGCCATAGCCCACGAAAAAGCCGGCATCTTCAAGAGCGGCATTCCGGCACTTGTCGGCGAAGCCACTGAAGAGACGCGAAAGGTCTTCAGAGAGCAGGCTGACACGGTGGGATGCCCACTTACTTTTGCCGAAGACCAAACAGAGGTGTTGAGTCATCAACCCACGGCCGATGGCCGCGTGACCTACGACACACGCCACTATAATCGGCTCACGGCTGACCTTGCCGGCGACTGTCAGCCACACAACATGAACACCGTGCTCCATGCCCTGCAATTGCTTGAAGCCGAAGGTCTTTTTGCCGACCACGCCACCATGCAACGGGCCGCCGCCGAGGCTTTGCCTCAAGTGTGTGCGCTCACCGGCTTGATGGGGCGCTGGCAGACGTTGAAGCAATCGCCAATGGTGGTCTGCGACACCGGACATAACCCCGGCGGCTGGGAATATCTGGGGCGCCGACTGAACAATCTGGCGTGTGACAAACTGCACATCGTCTTTGGTATGGCGGCCGACAAAGATATTTCCACCGTGCTGAGCGCACTGCCCACACGGGCTGTCTATTATTTCACTCAAGCCTCCGTCCGTCGGGCTATGCCTGCTGATGAACTTCAAACTCTTGCCGCCGGCTTTGCGCTCTCGGGCCAAGCCTATGCCAACGTCGCCACTGCCTATGAGGCTGCTCTCAAGGCCGCCGAGCCGACCGACTTTATCTTTGTGGGCGGCAGCAGTTTTATCGTGGCCGACCTCTTGACGATGTGGCAACAAAACGGTTGGCCCGGCGCCGAACTATCACCCCAAACGTCTTAAACTCATTCCGTCTCTGCCCTTGCGGCAGTTTTGTCTTTTTCTTTTCGACAGAGATGCTTTATCTTTGAACAAAGAGATAATAGAGAGACCCTTTTTGAGGGTCTCTTTTTCATTTTCAAGCGTTTACGGAAATAGGGAGAGAAAAAACCGGCCTTATCGCAGGGAAATCTGTCCTTATGACAGGGCGTGCAAAGTCTAAGCTGATGACGAAAAGGCCGTTTGAGGGATGAAAAGAGCCTCAACCGGCCTATTTGAAAAAGCGTTTATGGCTTTTTCAAAACAATTTTGTCACTATCGACCCTATCTAATAAACATTTCGCCGCCCCGGGATGTGGACGGTTTAAGGGCCAAAAGACCCGTGGGATGAGGCCATGACTTGGAGCACAAACGGCATTGTCTGAAAAACAAACAGCCCCCGACGCCGGACTAACATTCGGCATCGGAGGCTTCTTATCGTTGTTTCTCAAAAGAGTCAGGCCTTGGGCGTACGCTCGAGCGTGGTCAAGACAAAGCGCCAATAGCGCTCCACACTGGCAATGAGGCAACGCTCGTTGGGGGTGTGTGGCGAGCGAATGGTGGGACCGAAGCTCACCATATCCATCTCGGGATAGAGCGCACCGATGACGCCACATTCCAAACCGGCATGGACCACCTGCACCTTATTGTCTACACCGAAGAGTTCGCGATAGACACCTTCCATCAGTTTGACAATTTCGCTCTGCGGGTTGGGCTGCCAAGCAGGATAATTGCCGTCAAACTCCACACGCATGCCGGCCATGGAGAAGGCGCTCTCAAGCGATTCTTCAAGACACTCACGCATAGAGTCGCGCGACGAACGCAAAAGGGCCTTAAACATCACCTTGCCTTCACCAATCTCCACAATGGCCAGATTGGACGAAGTCTCGACGATTTCAGGCACCTCGGGGATGAAGCGATACACACCGTTGTGGCAAGCGCAGAGGGCGTTGACGAGGTTGTCGGCAATCTCTGCCGGCACCATCTTGGCCGGAAGGGCCACATCGCTAACTTCAAGCGTGAGGTTAGGCTCAATGGTGCCATACTCGCCCACAAAGGTGGTGCGCCATTCGTCAATCACTTCTTTGAAAGCAGCCACATTTTCTGCCGGCAGGGTCAAGACGACTTCGGCTTCGCGAGGAATGGCATTGCGCATGTTGCCACCCTTCCACGAGGCAAGACAGGCTTCAAAGTTGGCCAGAGCATCTTGAACGAGACGGGCCATGAGCTTGTTGGCATTGGCGCGGCCCTTGTTGATTTCAAGGCCGGAGTGTCCGCCCAACAGTTTGTGCAGACGCACACATACGGCAGCGTCGGCACCGTCTACGTCTTGCTCACCATATTCGAGCGTGGCGGTGAGGTTTACTCCGCCGGCCGAACCGATGACCATCTCGCCGTCGGTCTCATTGTCGAGGTTGAGCAAGATGCGGCCTTTGAGCGTGTCGGCCGCCATGTGGTTAACGCCATACATCGTGGTCTCTTCGTCGGCGGTGATGAAGCCTTCGAGCGGACCGTGGCAGAGCGTGTTGTCTTCCATAATGGCCATAATCGTAGCCACGGCCATACCGTCGTCGGCGCCGAGAGTGGTGTTGTTGGCCTTGACCCATTCACCGTCAATGCGGGTCTCAATGGGGTCGTTTTCAAAATCATGAGGAGAGTCGGGCGTCTTTTGCGGCACCATGTCCATATGGCCCTGAAGGGTGACAATCTTGCAGTCTTCCATTCCGGGCGAGGCAGACTTATACATCAAAATGTTTCCGGCTTGGTCTTGATGGGCCTCTATGCCTCTCTCGGCCGCCCAGTCAAGGAGGAATTTCTGTATTTTCTCAAGATGACCCGACGGACGTGGCACTTGGGTGAGCAGGTAAAAGTTGCGCCAAATGGCTTCAGGCTGAAGGTTTTTGATTTCACTCATAGTATTTGTTTTATGTAAATAAATTCATTGCGGATTGGTGGCAGAAGAAGCGGGCGCAACGCGGCGACGGCGTGTAAGGTCGTACCAGCCATAAAGGCCGAGCACCACGACTTCAAACGTTTGGATGGTGTGGACGATGAGGGCAAACATGATGGCCGGCTCTTCGGCTACGCCATAAAGCACGAGCATGGTCTTGACGGCAAAATGCCACGGACCGGCACCGTTAGGGGTGGGCACAAGCACGGCAAAGGTGCCGATACAGAAGATGAGGAAGGCCTGCGCCGGATTGATAGACGAAGTGAAGTCGAAACAAAAGAAGGCTATGTAGAAATGCAGGAAATAGCAGCCCCAAATAGCCAAAGACCAGAACAAGTAAAGCGGCAGATTGCTGACATCGCGCAACGAGATGATACCGGCCCAAAAATTGCGCAAAACGTCTTTCCCCTTCGAAAACAACTTAAACCGCCTCACCAGCAGCCAAAGCAAAATGGCCACTGCCACCACACAAACACCGGTGACGATATAACCCGTGCCGGTGTAGCGACTGAACGAACTGCCAAAATTGGCCCCGGTTTTTTTCAAAAAAGTGAGAAAGTCGGTGAGCTGTAAGACAAACGCCAGCGCAGTGAGCAACAAAATGACAATGCAGTCTACCAAACGCTCAGAAACCACCGTGCCCAAACCTTTGGCAAAAGGCACACCGTCGTAGCGCTTGAGTGTGCCGCAACGAGCTACTTCGCCAATGCGCGGCACCACAAGACTCGAAGCGTATGATAAATAAATGGCATCTTCACACACACGGCGACGCACCGGCACACCGAGCGGACCGAGCACCATCTTCCATCGCCAGGCACGAACCATTTGGGCCAAAAGGCCAAACACAAGCGAAAGGGTCATCCAACCCCAATCTAACGATGCCAAATAGCCGGAGAGGCGATGCCAATCCATGTCGTCATACATCCACCATAAGATGCCGAGACCGAGAAGGAACGGCAGACCTATGTTGAGCGTTTTTTTTATTACTGCAATCAAGGGAATAGGCGATTAGTCTGATACATATATAATAAGGCGTGTCGGCCAAGGCTGCATATGGCCACCAAGACACGGCCGAAAAGGCGGCGAAGTCAAAAAGAGGGGGCTATGCTTGGCCGCCTGCGACGTTTGCACTACCTTCGCAAGGGCAAAATTAAGCAACCCGGCCCAAAAAAACAATAAAAAGATATGATAAAGCGTGTAAAACCCAAGAAGTTCTTAGGCCAACACTTTCTCAAAGACCTCCCAACGGCCCAGGCCATTGCCGACACGGTCGACGCCTGTCCCGACACGCCGATACTCGAAGTCGGACCGGGCATGGGCGTGCTCACGCAGTTTTTGCTCCACAAAAACAGAGAGGTGAAAGTGGTCGAAATAGACTTTGAGAGTGTGCGCTATCTGCGCGAAACACATCCTGAACTCGAAGAACAAATCATCGAGGACGACTTCTTGAAAATGCACCTTGAGCACACGTTTGACGGCCGCCCCTTCACGCTCACAGGCAACTACCCCTATAACATCAGTAGCCAGATTTTTTTCAAAATGCTGGAAAACAAAGACCTCATACCGTGTTGCACGGGTATGATACAAAAGGAGGTGGCCGAGCGCTTGGCGGCTCCCCACGGGTCGAAGGCCTACGGCATTTTGAGTGTCATGGTGCAACTGTGGTATGACGTGGAATATCTCTTCACAGTGGAACCGGGCGTCTTTGACCCACCTCCCAAAGTGCAGAGTGCCGTGGTGTGCCTGCGCCGCAACGGCCGCACCGATTGCGGCTGCAACGAGCGGCTGCTCCGCCGCGTGGTGAAGACCACATTCGGCCAACGCCGCAAAATGTTGCGAGGGTCGCTCAAAGCCCTGCTTAGTCAGTTGGACGGCGAAAGCGGCCGGAGCTGTGACCACACGGAGTTTCTCTCTCAGCCCTTGCTCACCCATCGTCCCGAGCAACTCAGTCTCGACGATTTCATCGGTCTGACCAACGCCATTGAGGCTGAGATTGGATTGGGTAATAATAAATAAACCGAACGGTGTATTGACACAAATCTGACATTTTATTATTACCTTCGCGGTGATTATTACATTTTATCACAAAAGACGGCCTCGACGTCGTAATCCCTTTTGTCGAGCGTGCGCCCGGCCGCCGTCATTTTTTTGACGTTTGTTATGTTCACCTTTCTCATTGGCTTAGCCGTTTTGGTGCTGAGCTATTTTGTCTATGGCAGGTTGGTGGAGCGCCTCTTTGGCCCGGACAACCGCCCTACCCCCGTACAGCTTCACGAAGACGGCGTGGACTTCATCCGTATGCCACGCTGGAAAATCTTCATGATACAGTTTCTCAACATTGCCGGCACCGGCCCCATCTTTGGCGCTATCATGGGCGCCAAGTTTGGCACGTCGTGTTTTTTGTGGATTGTTTTTGGTTGCATCTTCATCGGTGCTGTCCACGACTATCTTGCGGCCATGATTTCGCTTCGGCATAACGGTGAGAGCCTGCCCGAACTTGTGGGGCGCTATCTCGGTGGCGGCACACGCCAGGTGATGCGTGTGTTCACGCTCGTACTGCTCATCCTTGTCGGGGCCGTTTTTATTGACAGCCCGGCAGAGATACTCGATGAGCTCACCGGCGGCCACCTTGGACTGATCATATGGATGGCTATCATCTTTGGCTATTACCTTTGTGCAGCCGTATTGCCCATCGACAAAATCATAGGTAAGATTTATCCCATTTTCGCTTTCGCCATTTTGTTTATGGCTGTGGGCTTGCTCATTGCCTTCTTGTTTCATGCGCCGGGTGCTTGTCCCGAAATATGGGACGGTCTGCAAAACAACCAACCCAATCCCGAGGCCAAGCCCATATTCCCCATGCTTTTCATCACGGTGGCCTGTGGTGCCATCTCCGGCTTCCACGCCACCCAAAGTCCCATGATGTGTCGCTGTATGCAGAGCGAGCATCAAGGCCGCGGCATCTTTTTTGGCGCAATGATTACCGAGGGCATCGTCGCCTTGATTTGGGCCGCAGCAGCCTCTTGGCTTTTCCACACTCAGCCAAACCAAGCCGCTGAGACAGCTCCCAATTTGGTTTTCGTCATGTCGCGCGAATGGCTTGGTGTGGTGGGCGGTGCTTTGGCCATACTCGGCGTGGTGTTTGCCCCCATATCGACCGGCGACACCGCTTTGCGCTCAGCCCGTCTCATTGTGGCCGATATTTTCAAAATAGACCAATCGGCACTGGGCAAGCGACTGGGTGTGGCCATCGTCATTTTCGCCATCACCTTCGGCGTGTTG
Source organism: Prevotellamassilia sp. (assembly GCA_018383375.1). Lineage (GTDB taxonomy): Bacteria > Bacteroidota > Bacteroidia > Bacteroidales > Bacteroidaceae > Alloprevotella. The sequence goes on from JAHAWW010000142.1 coordinate 19,884, forward strand.
TTTATGCGCAGTATCTATGCCGACGGTTTTGATGCCCTATGGCGTTATTTCGCTTGGGCCAACCAGACCCTGTCTGTCTTCACGCTCTGGGCCATCACGGTCTACTTGGCCAGCCACGGCAAATGGTTTGTAGTCACCCTTTTACCGGCGCTCTTCATGACCACCATCTGCACGTCTTATATATGCGTGGCGCCCGAGGGCTTCGGTCTGTCTCTTTCCGTCGCCACGGCCATTGGTTGCAGTCTGGCCACACTCTCACTCGTGTGGTTCATCATGTGGTGGCGCCGCCAAATTTGCCACATGTAGTCTCTTATTCTCTCCCCAACACGCTTCCAGATTTTTTTCAAATTATAAATAATTGTGTCTTTGTCTTTTAGCGTACGAATGGTCTTGCTTGTGACAAAAGGCTCTTGTAAGTTTCGGTTTTTTTAAGCAATTTTGCAAAACGTTCGTCTTTATCGGGCGCGCCGCCAAATGCGTCGGCAGCGCCATCGAACGTTTTTCCTTAAGTGCCAACCTATACACGTAAAAACACGTCAACACTGCTACGTTTTAATGGATAACACTGCTGCCGCCCAATGGGAGGCTTGTCTGCAACTCATCCGTACCCAGCTGCCAGCCACGGAATACAACACTTGGTTTGAACCTCTCGCTTTCGTCGGGTTCAAGTCGGGTCGCCTCACCGTGAGCGTGCCGACGAAATATGTGGGCGACTACATTCGCGAGCATCATCGCGAACTGGTGAGTCGTGCGCTGGCGCAGTGTTTCGACGCCGACACGCAACTCATCTGGCGCAACGAGGAGGTGGTGGCCCAATGGCGCGAAGAGGAGAAACGCCGTCGAGAAGCCGACCACAGTCCGTCGCAAAAACAGGCTCCCCCACTCGACTCACGACTCAACTCACGCTTCACCTTCGACACCTTCGTAGAGGGACAAAGCAACAAGTTGGCGCGAGCAGTAGCCCTTTCAATTGCTGAAAAACCCGGACAGACCACCTTCAATCCCTTCTTCCTTTATGGCCCGTCGGGTGTGGGCAAAACCCACCTGGTCAACGCGCTTGGCATAAGGCTCAAGGAACTCTATCCGGAGAAGCGCGTGCTCTTTGTGTCGGCTCATCTTTTCAAGACACAATACACCGACTCCATCATCCATAACACGTCGAACGACTTCATCAATTTCTATCAGTCGATAGACGTGCTCATCATCGACGACATCCAAGAAATCACCACGGCCAAAACGCAAATGGCCTTTTTCCACATATTCAATCACCTGCAGCAAAACAAGCGGCAGATTGTCATCACTTGCGACCGTCCGCCGGTGCTTTTTGAGGGCATCGAGGAGCGTATGCTCACCCGCTTCAAATGGGGAATGGTGGCCGAACTTGAGAAACCCGACACACAATTGCGGCGCGACATTCTCACGGCCAAAATCCGCCGCGATGGTCTCTCCTTCCCCGTAGAGGTGGTGGACTATATCGCCCAAAACGTGGATAGCAGTGTGCGCGAACTGGAGGGTATCATCAACGGCATCATGGCCTACTCGGTGGTCGACGATTGCGACATCGACATCGACCTGGCTCGCCGCGTCGTGGCCCGTATTGTCAATCTCGAGCGCAAGGAACTCACCGCCGAGGGCATCCTCACGGCCGTGAGCCGACACAGCGGAGTGAGCCGCCGCGACCTCTGCGCCAAAAGCCGCAAACAGGGCGTCGTGGCCGTGCGCCAATTGGCCATGTATCTCTGCCACAAATACACGGGCCAGAGTTACGCACAGATTGGACGCATCATCGGCGGGCGCGACCACTCCACCGTGTTGCACGGTTGCAACCAGGTGTCACGCCGACTACAGACCGACCGCGACTTCCGTCGCTCTATCGAGGAACTTGAGGCTGCCCTCAGGAAATAATCCACCGGCAACCGCCAGCTACACGAAAGTTTTGTCTTTTTACAGAAAAGCCAAACGGCGTATATTTGCTTTAGCATAGAAGAGAAAGAGGCCCCGACGGCCTCTTTTTTTATCGTCTGCGCCCCCACGGGCCTTATGCGAGAAATTTCTGTCCTTATTCACGTAGCCCCGTCAATAAGGACTGTTTTTGTGAAGCCCGTTTTTGGTGTAGAGAAAGCCTTTTTCAGACAAAAATCAAAGCCACTCGGCAAAGCAAAAAACTATTTGAAGAAAAATGACGCCGGTTTTGTCACAGACAATACTGCTTTTTAAACAATCGGCGAGCCACAGCAGCCGTGGTCCGTCATGGCTCAATCGGACCATAAAAAACGCCGCCGGCACCACAATCGAGAGAGACTTCATTAAAAATGTAGAAAAACAGCAGCCACGCACACCCGCGCGTGGAAAAATATTGTTATCTTTGCGTGGTTACACGTGGGGCCGACAGACAAGGCAGACACCGCCTCACGACGCACTTTCACACTAAACCGGATTACTCACCACAGGGCAGCCGCTCCACCAAGACGGCAACCCAAGCAAAAGACACAAAAATAACCATGAAATTTGTCATCTCGAGCGCCGTGCTCTCTCAAAAACTCCAGGCCGTGGGCCGCGTCATCGCCTCAAAATCGAGCCTGCCCATCCTCGATTGTTTCCTCATTGACATTCACGAAGGCAAAATCACCATCACCGCCTCCGACAACGAGACCACCATCACCACATGGGCCGACCTCGCTGAATGTGATGCCGACTTCCGTTTCGCCATCAACGCCAAGACCATTCAAGACGCCATCAAGGAAATATCAGACCAGCCCCTCGACATCTATGTCAACACCACGACCTTCGAGATGGTTATCGAATATCAAAACGGTAAGTTCAACCTCATGGCACAAACGGCCGACGACTATCCCCAACAGCCCTCACTGCCCGAAGATGCCATCTCTGTCAACATCCCCACAGCCCGACTGCTCAGCGGACTGGGCCGTGCCATCTTCGCCACCGCCGACGACACCATCCGTCCGGTGATGAACGGCGTCTTTTTCGATGCCAAAACCACAGGGCTTACCATCGTGGCCAGCGACGGCCACAAACTGGCCATGAGCACCTTGCCCGAAGCCACCGCCTCAGTCGACGCCTCGTTTATCCTGCCCAAAAAGCCCGCCACACTCATCAAAAACATTTTGGGCAAAGAGACTGAAGACACCGTCATCAAAATCTCTGAGCAAAAGGCCGCACTCCATTCTGGCTCTTTCGTGCTCAACTTCCGCCTCATCGAAGGCAAATATCCCAACTATAACAGCGTCATCCCGCAAGACAATCCCAACCAGGCCACCATCAACCGACCGGCCTTGCTGAGCGCCTTGCGCCGCGTGCTCATCTGCTCAAGTGCCAACAGCGCTCTGGTCAAACTGCAAATCGGCAGCAGCCGACTGCTCATCTCAAGCCAAGACATCGACTTCTCACGCTCGGCCGAAGAAGAGATGCTCTGCGACTACAACGGCAACCCCATCTCAATCGGCTTCAAGGGCACCTTCCTGCTCGACCTCCTCAACAACCTCGAAAGCGAAGAAGTCACCATCAAACTGGCCGACGCCAGCCGCGCCGGAGTCATCGTGCCGGCACCGCAAAATGAGCAGGAGCAAGTGCTGATGTTGCTCATGCCAATGATGCTCAACGACTAAGCCTATTCCACACCGGTAGCGACCACATCAAAATGCCGCTCGCGGTGTAACCCCCACAGGCCGGATTGTCGGGCCACCTCCAACCCGGGCCTGACAACCCGGGCTGTTTGTTTTAGGCTCATTCCTCCACGTTCATCCTCCCTTTTTCTTCTTCCAATGAAACTCAATCTCGTCCGCCCCATCATCTTCTTCGACATCGAGGCCACCGGACTCAATCCCGGCAAAGACCGCATCGTCGAAATGTCTTATATCAAAGTCTTTCCCGACAATCACGAAGAGAGCGACACCCTGCGCTTCAACCCCGAGATGCCCATCTCGGCCGAGGCCAGTGCCGTCAACGGCATCACCGACGCCGACGTGGCCAACTGCCCAACGTTCAAGGAACGCGCACACGACCTCAACCACATCTTTGAAGGCTCAGACATCGCCGGCTTCAACTCCAACTACTTCGACATCCCCATGCTCGTCGAGGAATTCTTGCGGGCAGGCATCAACTTCGACCTTTCAGACCGCCGCTTTATTGATGTGCAGAATATCTACCACAAAATGGAGCCGCGCAATCTCGTGGCCGCCTATGCCTTCTATTGTCAAAAAGACCTCAAAGACGCCCACACGGCCATGGCCGACACACGTGCCACCTACGAAGTGCTGCTCGGACAGCTCGATCGCTACGCCGACAAACTCCAAAACGACGTGGCGGCCCTCTCGGCGTTTTCGTCACGCAACCGCAACGTCGACCTCGCCGGCCGCATCGTGCTCAACGACAAAAACCAACCGGTCTTCAACTTCGGAAAATACAAAGGGCAGCCCGTGGCCCACGTCTTCAAGACCTCGCCCGGCTACTACGCTTGGCTCATGCAGGGCGACTTCCCGCAAAACACCAAACAAGCCTTCATCAAAATCAAACTCGAGTCTGAAAAACAATAAGCCGCCACACGGTTTGTGACCCGATTTTTCAAGCCTTATGACAGACAAGCACTCTCCCCTCAAGGGCAAACATTGCGTGCTGGGCATCACCGGCAGCATAGCGGCCTACAAAGCCTGCACCCTCATCCGCCTGCTCTCAAAAGCCGGTGTCGAGGTGCAAGTGGTCATCACGCCTGCCGGCAAAGAGTTCATCACGCCGCTCACGCTCTCCACGCTCACACGCCGCCCCGTGGTGAGCGAGTTTTTTGACCGCCGCGACGGCTCATGGCACAGCCACGTTGACCTCGGCCTCTGGGCCGACTTCATGATTATCGCGCCGGCCACAGCCGCAACCATCGGCAAAATGGCCCATGGCATAGCCGACAACATGCTCCTCACCACCTATCTCTCCATGAAGGCACCCACCTTCGTGGCACCAGCCATGGACCTCGATATGTATGCCCATCCGGCCACACAGGCCAACCTCGAGACACTGCGCAAACGGGGCGTGGGCATCATAGAGGCCGGCAGCGGCGAACTGGCCAGCGGACTGGTGGGCAAAGGCCGCATGGAAGAGCCTGAGCGCATATTCAATTACCTCGAAAACCATTTTGCCACCTGTCAAAGGCTCGCCGGCAAGCGCGTCCTCATCACTGCCGGTCCCACGAGAGAGCGCATCGACCCCGTGAGATACATTGGAAATTTCTCGACCGGCAAGATGGGCTTCGCCCTGGCTGAAGCCTGTGCCGAAGCGGGAGCTGAGGTCGAACTGGTAGCCGGTCCGGTGAGCTTGACCACCAATTCGCCCCTCATTCATCGCACCGACGTGGAAAGTGCCGCAGAGATGTATGAAGCCGCCGCCGCGAAATTTGCCCACTGCGACGCGGCTATACTCTGTGCCGCCGTAGCCGACTTCACCCCGGCCGTCAAGGCTGACCAAAAACTCAAACGCGAAGGCGACGGCCTTACGCTCCATCTCCAACCCACCACCGACATTGCCGCCGCGCTCGGACAGGCCAAACGACAAGGACAAAAACTCGTGGGATTTGCCTTGGAAACTAACGACGAACTGGACCACGCTCGCGCAAAACTCAAAAAGAAAAATCTCGACTTCATCGTGCTCAACTCGCTTCGCGACAAAGGCGCCGGATTTGCCTTCGACACGAATAAAATCACCATCCTCTCGGCCGACGACTGCGTGGAGTTTTCGCTCAAACCCAAAACAGAAGTGGCACGAGACATCACCGACCGCCTATGCGCACTCTTCGACTGACCCTTTGGCTGGCACTCGCCCTGACCTTCATGCCGCAACACCTTGCGGCGCAAGAACTCGACGCTCGCGTGGTGGTGAACCACCAGCAGATACAAGGTAGCAGCACGGGCGTGTTTGACAATCTGCAGAAACTCCTCACCGAGTTGCTCAACGAGCGACAATGGACCAACCTGCAATATGCCCGACACGAACGCATCACCTGCAACTTCAACATCACCGTGTCGAAATACGACGAAAGCCAAAACCTGATGGAGTGTAAACTGATGGTGCAAAGCACACGTCCCGTCTACAACTCCAACTACACCACCACGGTGTTTTCCACACAAGACGCCGACTTCAAATTCAACTTCTCAGAGTTTGACAAACTGGAGTTTCGCGCCGATGTCATCGACAACGACCTCACTGCGCTTATCGCCTTCTATGCCTACCTTATCATAGGTCTCGACATGGATACGATGGCACCACTCGGCGGCACGGAAGCGCTCACCATGGCGCAGACTATTGCCAACAACGCCCAGACTCTGACCACCTCGGCCAAAGGCTGGAAACCTTTTGAGGACGAAAAAAACCGTTACGCCCTCATCAACGGCTATCTCGAAAGCGCCTTCGAGCCGTTCAGACAAATGCAATACAAATACTACCGCGAGGGTATGGACACCATGGCCGAGAACGCCGAACGCGGACGAGCCGCCATCACCGAAGCCATAGACCTGCTCGCACAGGCACGCACCAACAAACCAATGAGTGCCTGGCCCATGCTCTTCTCTGAATTCAAACGCGACGAAATCGTCGGCATCTACCAAGGCAAAGGCACTGACGCTGACAAGGAAAAAGTGAGCAACACCTTCGTGCGTATCAATCCGTCGCAAAACACCTATTGGAGAAAAATCAGACAATAATGCCCCTACCGGTGGCTGCATCATCAGCCATCTGCAAAGACTTATGCTCAAAAATCTGCAAATCGCCCACTACGCGCTCATCGACACACTCGACGTCGACTTTAACACAGGTTTCTCGGTAATCACCGGAGAAACCGGAGCCGGCAAAAGCATCATTCTCGGTGCCCTCGGCCTGCTTATGGGAAACCGAGCCGATGCCAAAGCCATTAAAGCAGGCGAAAAAAAATGTAGCGTCGAAGCCGTCTTTGATATTGAAAATCTACATCTTGAGGCTTTCTTCAAAGAGAATGACTTGGACTACGACCCTCAAGACTGTATCGTGCGACGCGAAGTATCGGCCAACGGCAAAAGCCGGGCATTCATCAACGACCAGCCCGTATCGCTCGCCACGCTCAAAGCCTTCAGCACCAAAGCCATTGACATCCACTCACAGCACCAGAATTTGCTGATGGGACGCGAACATTTCCTGCTCGACGTGATTGACGGCGTGGCCAAAAACCAAAAGACGAAAAACGCCTACTCCACCGCCTACGGCGAATGGAAAGAGGCTGTCAAGGCGCTCGAAGCATTAAAAAACAAACAAGACGGCGAGCAGAAAGATTTTCTTGCCTTCAAACTGGCCGAACTCGAAGAGGCTAATCTCGAAGAAGGCGAAGAGGAAACTCTCGAAGCCGAAAGCCGACTGCTCGAACATGCCGAAGAAATCAAGGCTGCCCTCTATGAGGCTGCCTCACTCATCCAAACGGCAGACCGTAGCGTCACAGACCAACTGCGACAAAGCGGAAACGCGCTCGCTGCCGTAGCGCAGTCTTATGAAAAAGCCGACGAACTCGTCGAACGTATCGAGTCGGCCCGAATTGACTTGGCCGACGTGGCCGATGAGTTGCAAAAAGACCTGAGCCGCATCGACTTCGACCCCACACGACTCGACTTCGTCACCAGTCGCCTCAACACCCTATATTCTTTAGAGAAGAAACACCACACCGCCTCGGTGGCCGAACTCATCGCCTTGCGCGACAACCTGCGCGACGAACTCCACACGCTCGACAACTTCGAGGCCGTACTGGAAGAAAAGACAGCCCAAGTGGAAGCCTTGAGGTCTAAACTTCAAAAGGCTTGTGCCGCACTGACCACCACACGCGTCAAAGCCGCCGGCAAACTGACCGAAGCCTTAGCAACGACACTCCGACAACTCGGCATGCCCAACGTCAGCCTCGACTTGCCACTCACGGCCAAAGCCTCTCCCGACGCTTCAGGTGGCGACGCCGCACAATTACGTTTCAGTGCCAACAAAAATGTCGCTTTGCAGGATGTCTCCGAAATTGCCTCGGGTGGCGAGATTGCCCGACTGATGCTCGCTCTCAAGGCATTCGTGGCACAAGACGGCCATCTGCCCACACTCATCTTCGACGAAATAGACACCGGCGTATCTGGTGCAATGGCCGAAAAAATGGCTTGCGTGATGCAAGAGATGGGACACCACAGCCAAGTGATTTGCATCACCCACCTGCCCCAAATTGCCGCGCGCGGACAAGCACACTACCGCGTCTATAAAGCCGAAAGCGAAGAAGGCACAACGAGCCACCTCATCTCACTCACCGACCAACAACGCGTCGAAGAGATTGCCCACATGCTCAGCGGCACCGACGTGACACAGGCCGCCATAGACAACGCCAAGTCGCTGCTCCAAACTGCTACGTCATAACCCCACAATCGTTTCATCCACTCCTTATATATTATATATGTATTCCACAAAACGCTTCATCACTTTGACCATTGGCTTTATGGCTGTCACCATCGTGGCCAATGCACAAGTCACCATCAAAGACGCTTGGAAGGCCATCGTCAAGGTGGTCACCTACGACGACGCCCATCAGCCGCTCCATGAGGGCACCGGGAGTTTCATCGACGATAAAGGCACCTGCGTGGCGCCTTGGTCCGTGCTTAAAGGGGCCTCAAGTGCCATCGTCACCGACAGCAAGGGAAAAAACTGGGAGGTGCAACGCATCGCAGGCGGCAATAGCAATTACGACTTGGTGAAATTCACCACCAACGCCAATAAGGTGCCGGGCTATATGACTACGGCCCAGGAGGCCACTCTGCCGGGCCAGACACTCCAACTCCGTCACTACACCACCAACAAAAAAGCCACCGAGCTCGATGTGGTGGTCACCAAAACCGATGAGTATGAGAGCTATCTCTATTTGCATTTAGCCATAGCCAACGACTCCGCCCGCGTCGGGTTGCCCCTGATTAACCAAGAGGGCGCACTGGCCGGCTTCACACAAAGAGGTTATGGACCAAAAGACACCACTATCTGCGCAATCGACGCACGCTTCATCGACAAACTCACCCTCTCGCCGCTCGGCGCCCTCACCAGCGACATGAGTGACATCCATATCGCCAAAGCCATTCCGGAGAACGAAAGCGATGCGCTCAACTATCTCAATATGATTGCCACGGCCGACAGTGCCACCGTCATCACGGCCGCGAACGATTTCATTGCGGCTCATCCCGACAACGCCGAGGGCTACGTCATCAGAGCGCGTAAACTGTCAGACTTGAAGCATTTTGCCGAAGCCGACAAAGACTTTGCCACCGCTTTGGCCAAAGCCGCCGATGGTGTCTCTACGATGACGCTCGACGAGGTGCATAACGCGCTGAGCTCTGCGATTTTCCAGAAATCTGTCTATGCGGCCTATGTGCCCTACGAGCCCTGGACGCTCGACCGCGCCGCCGACGAGGCCGCCGCAGCCTATGCCATCAAGGCCGCACCGTTTTATATGTTACAGATAGGGCGATGCCGTTTTGCCAACAAGCAATACGACGAAGCCTATAAGGCTTTTATGCAAATCACCAAGCCGGTTGCCGACACCGCCGGCGTCGGCGACTGGTCTGACATTGCCCGCGCCGAATGTTGGTTTTATGCCGCACGCGCTCTGGAACAGGGAGGTGGCGACAGTCTGCAAGTCATTGCCCACATAGACAGTTGCCTCGAAGTCTGCCCCAAACCGCTCAATGCCTCCACGGCTCAGTATGTGCTCGAACGTGCGCAGCGCTTGCAAGCCGCCGGGCTTTATCGCCAGTCGGCCCTTGACTATATTCAGTATGAAGCGCTTGTGGGCACGCGCAATCTGCAGCCACAATTCTTCTACATTAGAGAGCAAGTGGAACTTGAGGCCAAAATGTATCAGCAAGCCCTCGACGACATCCGCACAGCCATTGCCCGTGCACCCAAAGTGTCGCTCTTCCGTGTAGAAGAGGCTTATGTATTGTTGCGCACCAGTCAGAACGAGGAGTGCGTCAAGGCCTGCGAAGCACTTCTGAGAGAAGACGACCAGAACATGGCAGCCTATCGCTTGATGGGCCTTGCCTACATCAATATGAATCAGAAAGCCAAGGGCGCAGCCTATCTCAAATAAGCCGAAGAACTGGGTGATGCGACGGCTGCGGCTTATCTTGAGCGCTATCAATAAATCCATTTTCTCCAGATGACGGACATCATCAAACTGGCCCGACCCTTCGTGGCGAGACAGCTGAAACACGACGAGGCACAGAGTGAAGCCAACCCCAAATCGCAAGACTGCATTTGTCTGGACGGTGGCGTCAATCCGTTCAACTCGCCATATAACGTCTTGCCCACGGCGGCCGCTATTGCCGAGACTGAGGCTCAAGCCGCCAAGGCTTTGGGCATCAATCCCGACTATCTCTGCCTGACCTGTGGCGGTGAAGCAGGATTTGACCTGCTTTTGCGTACCTTCTGCACCCCTTCGCGCGACAACATCATCGTGGCGGCCCAGTCGGCCGAACGCTATCGTCACTGCGCAGACATCAACGACGTGGAGGTGCGAGAGGTCTCGTTCGGAGAAGATTTGAAGCCGCACTTTCACGACTTCAACCGGTGTATTGGGCCACGCACCAAACTCATCGTCGCAGGTGCTCCAGCCTTCCCTGTCGGCACAATGCCGTCGGTCGACTTCATCCGCCAGACGGCTGAAACCTTTGAGGGCCTCACCGTATTGGACACCACTTTCGCCTCACTTAAAGATCAAACCGAACTCACCCGGCTCATCTCGTCGCTGCCTCGCTTGGTGGTGATGGGGAGTTTTGCCAGCAATCTGGCCTCGGCTGGTTTGCAACTTCACTATCTCATCGGCCGTCGCGAGGTGGTGGACTGCCTGCGCGTGGTGACGCCGACCCACCATTTGCCTAAGCCCGTAATGGACGAGGCCAAGCGCATCTTGACCACTCACCGTTTCGACGCCGACAAGTGGCAAACGTGGATTTCCGGAGAAAAGCTCAAAGTGATGTCGGCCATAGCCAACCTGCCTTATTGCAAGACTGTGGTGCCCTCGAGTGCCAATTTTTTCATGGTGCGCTTAAACAACGTTGACGCTCTCCTTGAATTTCTTCAAGCCGAAGGCATCATCGTGAAAGACTGCCGCCACTTGCCCCTCTGCAGCGACTGCATCGCCTTGACAATTGGCCGCAAAGAAGATAACAACCTCTTGCTGAGCGCTTTACGCCGCTTTGCTTAAACCTTCGGCATAAACAAAAAATGCACCCATCTATGCCACGTCACCTTTTATCGTTGGGCCGTCTGCTGGCTGTGCTCTGCGTCTTGCTGGTCTTACCGACAAGTTGCGAGAAGACTTTGTTGCTTGATGACGAGAGCAATGAAGAAGGCACCCAAAACGGTGACAGCGAAACTCCGGAAGAGGGGGGCGACACACTGACGGTTGCTGAGTTCCTTCAAGTTGAGCCAGGCAACGTGGTGACAGTCAAAGGCTATATTGTGGGTTATCTGGCCTCAACCAGCTTTAGCGGGGCGGTTTTTGGCCTACCGACCGAAACGGCCAACACCAATTTCATCATGGCCGACCGTGCCGATGAGACCAACCCTGACCACTGCATTGCCGTGAAACTCAATGCAGGTGAAGAGCGCGAGGCCCTCAATCTGCTCGACAATCCGGAATACCTTCATCAATATGTGGCTGTAAAGGGCTTGAGTGCGACCTATTTCCGGCGTAACGGCATCACGGAAATCTTAGCGGTGGAAAGCATTGACGCGCCACAAAGTGCAGCCGTCCCCACCCCTACGCTTCAACACGAACCTTGCCTGATTGTTGACGGCAGATAAATAAACGGAAACTAACACCGGTCATTAGGATGTCTTTTGCCTAATGACCGGTGTTGTATGGTCAAGCTCTGAGTGCATAAGGTTGTATGTCGTCAAACGCCGCCCACTCCCAAAACGGCCCTTCTCTCTTCCCCCGAATTTTTACCTTTTTCCCAATCACCCAATCACAGGCCTGCAACGCACTGACTTTAAGGCGTTTGCTGTGACTGAACACTTCAGTCACAGCAATCACGCCCCAGACGGGGGCTACCAACAAAAAATCGCCCGGCAATGTGTTTGCCGAGCGGTGAAGTAGCGCCTACGGGAATCGAACCCGTATACCATGCGTGAGAGGCATGTATCCTAACCATTAGATGAAAGCGCCATAATGTGCGGAAGCTGGGGGATTCGAACCCCCGGTACGGTAAACCCGTACGTCAGTTTAGCAAACTGGTGGTTTCAGCCACTCACCCAAACTTCCTTGCAATGTTCAAGGCCTTTGCCTTATTGCGTGTGCAAAGTTAGTATTTTTTTCTAAGACTCCAAATATTTGCCGCGATTTTTCTTTTTCTGCCCGGCTTATTTTGGTGAATTGCAGAGTC
>JAHAWW010000145.1 GCA_018383375.1 Prevotellamassilia sp.
GCAATTATGTTGCAAAAATGAGTAATAATGTTGCATTTTTAGATAAAATGGCGGCGATTGGGGAGTGGGTTGAGAAGGCCGTGAGAGGGCGTCAAAAATCGGTTTGAAGGTGGGGGCATATTGAGGCAATTTTGCATAGTCTTTCTGGCCTTGCAGAGCCGCGCTACAGATAAAAATATTGGCCACTAATATTTTGGCCTTGCATGGCCGCGCAATAAACAAATTGATCACACCCTCCCTTAGACTTCTTCTTATTTTGTCTTTTCCACTTTTCGCCATTTGGTGTATATTGGGCTTAGCAAGAAACGAGACGGCCTCAGTTCGGCTCTAAACGTGCCGTTTGCCGTGTTTACGGGAATAGGGACAGCAATTTCTGTCCTTATTCCCGTTTTTTCTGTCCTTATTCCGGGGCTTGCAAAGTGCCTTGCCGATTGATTTGGGCCGGTTGAGGTCGGTCTGCTGATGCTTGAAAAGGTCACGATGACATTTTTTTGTAAAAACTTCCATACTTCGTGTCACGCTCAACCGTGCAAAATAAACAAAAGCGTGACGGAGTGTGACTGGAGCCTTTAATCACAGCAACGCTCAGAATATCAGCGAGATGGCAGTCGTGTGATTGGGTGATTGGGAAAAAGTGAAACATTGCGGTAATACGCGTGCGCGCGAGTAAACTTTAAAAGAACTGCTTTTTTCGAACCAACCGTCAAATCATTTCTTACCATTATTATACCTTTGCACATGAAAAATATCCTTTTCTGCCATTTCATTTATGTCCTCGTTATATCTCCTTCAGTTTGCTTGTGTCATCGTGTGCAGCCTGCTGGCTTTAATGCTTCTTTTGTCACGTTTTCAAGTGCGTTGGCTCAACCGCAGCTACGAAACCTCGCGTTGGTTGCTTTTTACCGCGCTTTGCCTGCTGACGCTTCACTACGGCCTGCAAATGTGTTTAGGCTTCCGTGCACAGAGCGATAAGAGCGGCGTCGTTTACAACATTTTGTTTTATACGCCTGCGTCTTTCCTTATTTCTTATGCCGTTTGGAGCATTGTCTGTTCTAAATCGGCTTTGAAACGCTATGGTGTTGTGGGCGGGCTGGCCTATTTGGCCACACTCGTGACGTTTTTTGTGGGACACTCCACGGATGACCCCGGTGGTCGGGGCTTATTGTTTTATGTGATGTATGCCCTTTTCGTGTGCAGCATCGTATTTTTTGTTGTGATGCCCTTCCGTGAGATGCGTCGGCGTCGTCGTCTTATCGAAAACAACACCGGTGGCGACATCATGCCTTATGTGCGCTATATGTGGGCTTCCATCATTTTCTTGTTTGTGGCCGGACTGATGCTGACCGTTGCCATGCTCGACGTCGATGTGCTCTATGTGCTTGGCCCCGTTGTGTTGCTCTCGCTCTTTGTTTTTGTTCAGACCTTCGTGACGCTCGGACTGAGTTTGCTGCCCACGGCTGAGGTGGTGCCCGACGACGATGAAAATGATTGTTTTGATGAGCCGCAAGACGTTGATAAACAAGACGAACAAGGCGATAAGGTCAATCAATACTTTGAGCCAATTGAAAACGCTCTGCAAGAGTGGGTCAAGTCTAAAGGCTTCACCACCGAGGGGCTTACGCTCTCTGCGCTCACGTCGGCCCTCGGCGGCGTGAATAGAGGCGACTTGACCTATTATTTTGAGCGTCATCTTCACACCACCTTCCGCGTATGGCTTTCCGAACTCCGTTTAGCCGAGGCCAAGCGACTCATGGCGGAGCATCCCGAATACAGCAACGATGCCGTCTCTTCGGCTTGTGGCTTTTCGTCGCGAGCACAACTCTACAACATTTTCCGCGACCGCGAACAGATGTCCCCGGGCGAGTGGAAAGCCCGTGCCGGTTTGAAGTCACAAGGTGTGGAGTAATTTACGGAAACGCGGGTCTACAGAAAAGGTAATGTTTATTTGATTTATTGGTCAGCTCGGCAAACCCTAATAGGGGGGTCAAAAATGGTTGTTTATTGTGTTTGTTGAGCGGCAATGCAAGAGGGTGTGTCAAAATACACATTTTGGATACAGCCTTGAAGGTGCGTCAGAATGGCTAAGATGCAAGGCGCCAAAGGATGGGGAGTGTACTGAAGTACATGACCAAGCCCAAATCCGATAGCAACGCAGCAGACTGGCTATTATGACACACCGCCGTTAATAATTGATTTTAACGTGACTAAAGTTACAACCAATCCTTCATACCGCCCAATTTGGTTTGCATCTTCCCCACTATGGTTTGTAGATACCTCATTTTGTATTTCCAATACCCAACGACTGTTGAAAACTGTTGAAAATCACTGACTCTATAGTTAAAACCATTCCTATACTTTCAAGATAGAAGTGCAATTATTTCGTCCCCTCCCTCGTCTTCGGAGCGTAGCGGAGAAGGCGAGGGAGGGGACGAAATGCGATAGAGTTTACAGGCAATACAAAAAAATAAAGGGGAA
>JAHAWW010000149.1 GCA_018383375.1 Prevotellamassilia sp.
TCGCTGTTTTTTCTCCCTGCATTTCACACAAATTTTGTCACGGATACCCCGCTGTTTTGAACACATCGTTTCTTCCCACATAAAAAAACATTCACCGGAAACACCCGTCGATGGGCGCTCCCGGTGAATGAGAAGGATGATTGAGGCAATGAGGTCGGTCTTAGAAGTTCACCGTGCCGAGGTTGCGGTCAACGAGGATTCCGTCTTGAGCCTTGAGGTTGAACTTTCCGGCTTTCTTGGCCTTGAACTTGATGACGAAGAGGTCGTTGTCGCCGTCGTCGAGCAAGAAGTTGTTGCCCTTGTTGACGAAGGTGGGATAGAGCGCCTTTTGGCCGTTAGTGTGCAGACGGTCGTTGGTGAGGTTCACCATGTCTTTCATACCCACCAGTTCGGTGCCGACATATTCCATTACGTCTGACTGATAGGGCAGGGCGAAGCTCAAGCCGTTGACATAGTGCAGGCCCTTGCCGCTCACTTTGACCTCAATGACATCGCCTGCGGCGAAAGTCTTCTTGTTGGGGGTGAGGATGAGGCTGCCCTTGACGTGGTCGGTCGAGTTGCCTACACCGCCGTCGAGTTCGGTGGTCACCACAGAGATATCGTAGGCATCAATGAGGCCGTTGCCGTTGATGTCGCCCAGACTGATGTAGTCGAAGTCGCCGTCGCCGCGGCGCAGACCCGTGTAGTTCATATAAGACGTCAAGTCGTTGTCGTCGATGCGCTTGTCGCGGTTGATGTCGCCCTGAATGAAGCTTTCGGTGTCGGCCACCTTGAAGACATACATCTCGCTACCCGAACCGAAGTTGCCGACGGCCTCGCTGACGGCCACCTTCACATAGCGTGCTTTGGGATTGCCCTCGAAGGCGAAGGTCTTGTGCTCGCCGTTTCGTCCCCATTCGAAGGCTACGGGGGCACTCCAATTCTGGCGGTCGGTGCTGTAGCAAACGCTGCCTTTGAGCAGTGTGCCGTTGCCGGCGTCTTCGCGTGGTATGTAGACCAGACGGTCGAGCTGGCTGATGGCGCGGAGGTCGAGTGTCATTTCAAACGGCACGGCTTCACCCTTGCCATACTTGGTGTGCCAGCCCGACTTCTCGTCGAAGTCGAAGAGTTTGCCAACGCCTTGTCCGCCCTGGTCTTCACACGTTGCGGTGGCCTTGATGTCTTTGATGGCAAACTCAAGCGGGTTGCTCTTGGTCTGCGCACCAGCTTCGGTCCAGTCGCTGTAGCCATCTTTGTTGACGGCACGCACTTTGAATGTGTAGGCCGTTTCGGCAGTGAGGCCGTCGAAGGTGAAAGCGCAGTCGCGGATGGTGGAGTAGACCATACCGCCAAATTCCACTTCATAATAGTCGGCATTGGCCACGGGAGCCCATGAGGGCGTGAGCGCAAACGGCTCGATGCCTTCGTCGGCAAATGTCACAGCCGGAGCAGAGAGTTGGCCGGAAGACTTGCGCAAGGGGTCGGCCGGTGAGAAGGCAAAACCTTGTACGGTCACCTCCACCAGATTTTCGCTCACGTTGGTGGGCGCAAGCTT
>JAHAWW010000153.1 GCA_018383375.1 Prevotellamassilia sp.
GTCTTGTAGGCCACGTAGGGTTTAGACACATACCAGTAGCCGTTGTAGGGACCATATTCGCCCCATGAGTTTTTCATCATGAAAAATTCTTTGCCGTCCTTGTCTTTGGCCAAGCCATAGATGACCATGCCGTGGTCGTCGGTGGTCTCCCAGTTGTCGTAGGCCAGCTGGCGCATTTCTTGCGTGATGACTTTTTCGCCTTTTGCGTCTTCGGTCTTCATGCCGTTGCGCTCGTTGGTGCCGGTCCAGCGTGCGGCGTCAGAGCCGGTCTTGTCGTTGGCCTTCTTTGTGTCGGGCACGGTGGCAATGCCTTGACGGCTGAAGCCTTTTTCGCTCACGTCGGCACCCCAGGCAAAGGTGTAACCATTGCGAACGGCCTGGTCCATCACTTCCATAAACTCGTCGAGCGGCAGGTTGTAGCTCTCAGCCCAGCGCCAGTTGTCTTGCACCTCAATGATGAATTTTGAGTAGAAGGGATGGTGGGTGAAGCTGGTGAGCGAAACGTAGTCGTCAGGGTTCAGGCCGAGCGATTGGGCGAAAGACTGCGGCGTGTAGCTTTTGCCTTTGTAAGTGAAGGTTTTGGGGAAGGCGCCGAAATAGTTCGCATAGATGTTGCTCAAGTCTGATTTCCAAGCGGGGTTAATGGTCTTTTGCTTGCCTTTGGCCAGAGCGTTAACATAGGCCGAAGCCACGGCGTCGAGCTGGTTGAAGTTGAAGAGAGAGTCGCCATAGAGCGTACCTGTCATGGCCTCTTGAGGCACCATACCGTAGTTTTTCAAGCAGTAGATGGCGTCATAGAACGAACCACCCTGCGAGAAGCTCACGTCGCCGTGGGTGCGAATGGCACGGTCGGCGCGGTCGAGGTAGGTGTGGTAGGCGAGGAACGACTCGCTCAGGTCATATTCGCCCTTGCCCATACGGAGCAGTTCGGCTTCAAGGAAGCTCAGCGACGAAAAAGCCCAGCACGTACCGCTTTGGTTTTGGTCTTTGATGGATGTGACGGGGTTGGCTTTGATTACGGTGAATTGAGCCGTGTCATTTTTGGCTTCAGCTTTGTCTTGTGCCGTAGCCGTGGTGGCAGAAAACATCATGACAGATGCTGCCAGAAGGAAAAATTTGTTCATTGGTGTATGGAAGATTTGATAATTTGGTTTCGTGGTGAGTGTTTAGGCTTCGGTGTTTTCGGCCACAAATTGCTCCACGTCGTTGGCGTGGTAGGGGATGCGGTCTTGGCCCAAGAAACGGCAGCCGTCGGCAGTGATGAGCACGTCGTCTTCGATGCGCACGCCGCCGAAGTCTTTGTATTTTTCGATTTCGTCGAAACAGAGGAATTCGGCATTGGTGCCGTTGGCGCGCCACAGGTCGATGAGGTCGGGGATGAAATAGATGCCCGGTTCGTCGGTTACGACAAAGCCCTCTTCCAGTCGGCGGGCAAAGCGCAGGGCGTTGGTGCCAAATTGTGTCGATGGGCGCACTTCGTCGTCATAGCCCACATAAATCTGGCCGAGCCCTTCCATGTCGTGCACGTCCATGCCCATCATGTGGCCCAGACCGTGGGGCAGGAACAGCGCGTGGGCACCCGCTTTGACGGCTTCGTCCACGTCGCCTTTCATGAGGCCGAGGGCCTTGAGGCGTTCGGTCATCAGGCGGCATACGGCCATGTGCACGTCCCACCATTTCACGCCTGGTCGTGCATGGGTCAAAGCCAAGTCGTGGCAGTCTACAACGATGTCGTAGATGTCGCGTTGACGGGCTGTGTATTTGCCACCGATGGGCGTGGTGCGGGTGTGGTCTGAGCAATAGTGTTCAATCGTTTCGGCACCGGCGTCGCAGAGCAGGAGTCGTCCGGCTTCGAGCGGTCGGGTAGAGGGGTAGCCGTGAAGGATTTCGCCGTGCATCGACACGATGCTTTGGAACGACACGCCCGAACCATATTGGTGGGCAATGCCTTCGAGCACACCGCCGATATAGTGTTCCGTCACGCCCGGTTTGGCCAGTTTCATGGCCGCCGTGTGCATTTTGTAGCCAATGGCTGCGGCGCGTTCCAGTTCGGCAATTTCTTCGGCCGACTTCTTCGAACGCAGTTTCACCACGGCGTTAATCAGCGTGATGGAGGCCTCTGCGCGCTGTTTGGAGGGATGAATGCCGAGCAGGTCCATAATCTGGATTTGCGTGTCGTGGCGGTAGGGTGGGAGATAGTGCACCTTGCGTCCGCCGGATTGGGCTTGGCCTACAGCCTCGGCCAGTGCGGCCATCGGCTTGACGGCGGCTACGCCACACTCAGCAGCCATGTCGGCCACCGAAGCCACCGAGCCATACCACACGATGTCGTCAATGTCGATTTCGTCGCCATAGAGCGTTTCGGCGCCGCTGTCGGCGTCAATCACACCCACCAGACCATGGCGGTGTTGGCCGTAGAAATACAGGAAGGTGCTGTCTTGGCGAAAGTAGTACGTGTTGGCCGGATAGTTGAGCGGGCTGTCGTTGTTGCCGAAAATCACAATCAGTCCGTTGCCCACAAGTCGGCGCAGTTCGGCGCGGCGGGCGGTGTATGTGTCTTTTGAAAAAAGCATGTGGATGTTTGTTGTAAGGGCTTGTGTGTGAATGATATGTGGCGACTCCTTCTCAATAGCTCTTTTGTGGCCGGGGTGTGTACCGGGGCGGTGGCTTGAAATGAGCGGCCGATTAACCTGTGTTTTGCAAAGTTACGTAATTTCGACTTAATTCGTAGCGCCTTTACTTAATTTATAACTTTATGCGTTTCAAAAATGTGTTGGCTCGTCGGTCTTCGTTTTGTCTTTTTCGTTTCGCAGTTTGGTGGGTAAATTTGTGACAGGAAGCAAGCAAGGGGCGTTTGGGCGCATAATATTTGTGGCTACGGCGGTTTACGCGCTTACTGACAGTTTTTCCGGGCCTAAGGACAGTTTTTTGTGTCCTTAGGCCCGGAATTATTTTATGGTTTTCGGTGAGTTTTTTCTCTCAAATAGTCGTTTTTGCGTGGCTTTGGCACATTTTTTTGTGCAGGGCAGTGGATGCGGTATGCTTGGCCGCACTTTTTTCAACCAAAAACGTCACACTTGAAAGGCAAAAATGAACAAACAAGTGCCGGTGGCGTTAGGGTTTGTGCGACCACCACATCACCACGAGCACGCAGAGCAGTGCGGTCCCCGTATCGGCCAAGACGGCGAGCCATAGCGGCGCGTAGCCTATGGCGCCCAGTGCCATCACGGCGGCTTTGAGGCCCAGCGCCAAGCCGATGTTGGCCATGGCCAAACGCTTTGTGGCACGGCCCAGACCGACGGCCTCGGCCACCTGAAGCGGACTGTCGCCACGCACCACCACGTCGGCTGTCTCGATGGCCGTGTCGCTGCCGCCACCCATGGCGATGCCCACATGTGCCGTGGCCAAGGCCGGAGCGTCGTTGATGCCGTCGCCGGCAAAAGCCGTTTTGAAGCCGGCGGCTTTGAGACGCTCGAGGCAGTCGGCCTTGTCTGCCGGCATCAGTTCGGCCCGGGCGTCGTCAAGTCGCAGTCGGTCTGCCACATTGGCCACCACCGAGCGCTTGTCGCCCGACAACATCGCGATGTGTTTGATGCCACTGTGCCGCAGTCGGTCGACGGCCTCAGCAGCTTCGGGTCTGAGCACGTCGGTCAGCGTGAAGCGTCCGGCAAAACGGCCGTCTATGGCCACAAAGACCTCGTTGTCGTGCCCGTTGGCCGTCGACGATATGGCGATGCCCTGCTCGTCGAGCAATCGGCGGTTGCCGGCCAACACCGTGTGGCCTTCGACGACGGCTTTGATGCCTCGGCCGGTGAATTCTTCGGCTTGTTGAGGCGGCGAAAACGCCACTCGGCGCCGCGCATACTGCACAATGGCACCAGCCAACGGGTGATGGCTGGCGCTCTCGGCCGAAGCCGCCCAAGCCAGCACCTGCTCTTGACGGTCAGCCTCCACATGCAGGCCGGTCACTTCAAACACGCCGCGGGTGAGTGTGCCGGTTTTGTCGAAAACCACCGCATCGACCGCTGCCAGACGGTCGAGACTGTCGCCGCCTTTCATCAAAACACCTCGGCGCGACGCCCGACCGATGCCGGCAAAATAACTCAACGGCACACTGACCACCAGGGCACACGGACACGAGATGACGAGAAACACCGTGGCGCGATAGGTCCACACGTCCCACTCGGCCGGCAAACTGCGAGCCGTGGCAAGCAGTGGTGGCACTAAGGCCAAAATCACGGCGAGAGCCATCACTGCCGGCGTGTAGATGCGGGCAAACCTACGGATGAAGACTTCGGTGGGCGCTTTGCGGGCATTGGCCGCTTCTACCAGTGTGCGAATGCGCGCCATGGCACTCTCGCCGTAGGGCCTGACCACGCGCAACCGCACAATCTGACGACACACAATCATGCCCGCCTCGACCATTTCGCCGGGAGCAACGTGGCGCGGCATCGTCTCGCCCGTGAGGGCAGAAGTGTCGAAGTCGGCCGGTTGCTCGCCGGTCAAAACACCATCGACAGCCATGCGCTCGCCCGGGCGCAACACCACTATCATCCCCGGCCGTACGGCCTCGGGCGGCAATGTGGTTTCGCCCTCGTCAGACAAGATGTGCACCGTCTTGGGCATTAACGCCGCCAGGTGGCCGATGTGGCGCCGCGCACGCCCCACGGCTCTCTCTTGCAGATATTCGCCGACCGAATAAAACAGCATAACGGCCACGGCCTCAGGCCATTCGCCCAAAACAAAAGCCGCCACGGCTGCCACCGTCATCAAAACAAACTCTGAGAAGGGCTCGTTGTGAAACAAGCCCTCAACCGCCTCACGACACACCGACCAACCCACGGGGACAAACGCCAATAGATAGCCGGTCAGGCGCAACCACGGTAACGCCGCCGGCCAAAGTTCCAGACCGTCTGTCGCAAGACAAAGAGCGAGCAATGTGCCACTGATGCACATTTTCAAAAGAGGGTGGGGAGCGGCTTCATCGTGATGGCAATGGCCGCCACAACCACAAGCGTGATGAGACATAAGACAAAACTGTTTTTTGTAGCGCAAAAATAGACCAAAGTTTATGCAATCCGATTGCAAAACCATGCCAACGTCCGCGCCGGCCCCTTCACTCCTATATATAATAAGGTGTGCACACACGGCGACCATAGCGCTGCTTGAGGTGATGCTTTCCCGCTTTTTGCCCGTTTTGAGTCCTTCAAAGGTCAGCCTTTGGGATAAAAAACCGCCTATAAATGGCTTTTGCCGCTATAAAATGTCGTTTTTTTAAGATAAAATCCGTAACTTTGCAGCACCATAAAACGGCATTTTTGCTTACTAAAACCCAACACTAAGCGGATTTAATTACACCCTACACAAACGGCAAATTCAGGTCCGTCTATCTTCTTACATCAGCATCATGACGAAAGCAAAGAAGGTTCTTTTTATCAATCAAGAACTCACCCCCTATGTACCGGAAACACCCATGTCGCAACTTGGTCGCAAGTTGCCGCAGGCCATTCAAGAGGCTGGGTGCGAGATACGTACCTTTATGCCCAAATGGGGCATCATCAACGAGCGTCGCAACCAGTTGCATGAGGTCATCAGGCTTTCGGGCATGAACATTGTCATTGACGACACCGACCATCAGCTCATCATCAAGGTGGCCTCCATACAGTCGGCACGCATGCAGGTGTATTTCATCGACAACGATGAGTATTTCCGCAAACGTCAAATGCTGACCGACACCACAGGTGCCGAATACGAAGACAACGCCGAACGCGCCGTCTTTTATGCGCGTGGCGTGCTCGAAACGCTCAAAAAGCTCCGCTGGTGTCCGGATGTCATTCATTGCCACGGCTGGATGTCGGCCATCGCGCCGCTCTACATCAAGACGGCCTACAGCAACGAGCCTGCCTTTGCCAACGCCAAGGTGCTCTTCTCGGGATATGGCGAGCTGCCCAAGGCTCAACCCGCCGAAAATCTTATCGACTGTCTGGCCTATCGTGATGCCACAGCCGACGTCATCCAGGCCGCCGGCATCGACTTCACACAGCCCGATGCCTACGCCAAACTGGCCATCGCCTTCTCCGACGGCTACGTGCAGAGCGAAAATGAGGCCTGGCCGGAACTTGTGGCTTATGCACGAGAAAAAGGCTTGAAGGCCTGGGAGTTCCCCGGCACAGATAACCTCGCGGCCGCCTATGGCGCCTGCTATGACGCCCTCGTGGGAGACAGCGCAGAAACCAAAGATTAGTCTTCAACCTCAACAACACCACACAGACTCAAACTGAAAACTATGTACCGCCGCTTTCTGTCTGCTATCATACTGACGATGACCGCCATGACCGCTTTCATGGCTTGCGACGACGACACGGCTGCCATTGGCACAGGCGTGATGCCCGACAACGACAACGTGTCGACCAGCCAGTCTACCTACGTCATCAATTCGCGTACTATCGCGGCCGACTCGGTGCTGGCCAACTCTAACGACAGTTATCTGGGATGTGTCATCGACCCTGAGACACGTGCCAAAACCACAAGCAACTTCCTCGCGCAATATTACGTGCTCGAAAATACACGATTGCCCGAGCGCGACAAACTCTTGTACGAAACCAACGGCGACATCCGACTGGACTCGTGCGACTTGCGCGTGTATATCAAAAGCTACTACGGTGACTCGCTCCAAACCATGAAACTCCGCGTGCAGGAACTCGACACCAACAAGATTGTCAAAGAATACGTCTCGTATTACAGCAACCTCGACGCGACAGATTTCTACACCACCGGGAAAGGGGCCACTGCCACTATGGCTTATGCCGTCAAAGACTTGACGCGCCCCGACTCCATCACCGAGAACAGCAGCTATTACCGCAGTTTCATCGTCCGTCTGCCCAAAGACTTCGGCCGGCGCTTGATGAACAAATACTACGAAAATCCCGCTTTCTACAGCAACGCCTACCAGTTTATACATCACGTGTGCCCGGGATTTTATTTTGAAACACAAGGCGGAGTGGGCTCAATGATTGAGGTGCAAACGTCGACGCTCAACCTCTACTTCCCCTACCATACCACCAACGATGAAGGCAACGACACCATCGTCGACGGACTGCAGCGCATGGCGGCCACAAGCGAGGTCATTCAGCAGACGATTATCGACAACGAAATCCCGGCAGAGATGCTCTCGACCGACAATGACTACACCTATATCAAATCGCCGGCCGGACTCTTCACCGAACTCGAACTGCCCGTGAACGAGGTGCTCGCAGGAGAGCATTATAACGACACCATCAACTCGGCCACAATCACATTGCAACGCTATAACAACTCGGCCGCCGACGACCATAATCTGCCGGCACCTACCGACATCTTGATGGTGCGCAAAGCCAACCTCTTTTCATTTTTTGAGAAAAACAGTCTGCCCAACACGGCCGACTCGTACGTGGCCACCTTCAGCGACTCATACAACGCCTACACCTTCACCAACATCAGCCGAATGATAACCACCATCAAGCAAGAACGAGATGAAGGAGCCGGCGTGACACTTCAAGACGACGAGGCCACACGCCTGCAGAAATATGCCGCTTGGGAACAGGCCAATCCCGATTGGAACAAAGTGGTGCTCGTGCCCATCAAAACCACTTATACCACTTCGACCAACTATTACGGCCAGACCACTAAGACGCTGCTGAACGTGAAAAACCAAATGGGTATGTACAGCACACGACTCAAAGGCGGACAAAACGGTCTCATCAAAATGGACGTGGTCTACAGCCGATTTGCCAACTAAGGCACAGGCCGCAAATTCTCCCTCGGCATCAACCATCAACAACATAGCGGCCTTGGCAACAATGACACTGCCAAGGCCGCCTTTTTTGAATAAAACCATCCGTCAACCACCACTCAAAACGTCTCATGAAAGCGCTAATTTTTGCCGCCGGCTTAGGCACAAGATTAAAACCGATTACTGACCGCCTACCCAAAGCCCTCGTGACCGTAGACGGCCGAACACTGCTCGACCGCACCATTGAACGACTCATAGACGCGCAAGCCTCTGAAATTGTGGTTAATGTGCATCATCTCGGCGACCAGATTGTCGAGTTCTTAGCTGCAAAAAACTATCACGTTTCAGTGAAAATATCCGACGAACGCGCAAAAATCCTTGACACCGGTGGGGGACTCAAAAAAGCGTTCACTTGCTTCTCAAATACAGACGACCCCATCTTGGTGCACAATGTCGACATTCTGCACAATGCCGACCTCACAGCGCTCTACCGCGCTTCACTGCGCGGACAAGTCACGCTGATGGTGAGCGACAGACCCACATCGCGCTACCTCTTGTTTGACGAAAACGACCGTATGTGCGGCTGGACCAACATAAAAACCGGCGAGGTGCGCACGCCTTACGACCATTTGGACCTGACGAAAATGCGCCGATTGGCCTTTTCCGGCATCCATTGTGTCAAACCAGAAGTGGTCAGAATGATGGACACGATGCCTGAGGTCTTTCCCATCATGGACTTCTACATTAGCCGATGCCACGAGATTGACATCAGAGCCTACGTGCCCCAAGACCTGCGCTTGCTGGATGTGGGAAAAATCGACTCGCTCAGTGCAGCCGAAGCCTTCGTCAAGACCCTGTGAGCATTTAGCCTATAGGCTTGACGCACAGCGGCCTCGCAAGGATTGCTGTCCTTACGAGGCCGCTGTGTGACACTATGTTGCGCTGTGGGCAATGGGGCTAAAGCGTGTAGGGGATGATTCTGCGGTCGTTGGCCATACGCTTCATGTTGTTGACCGCATAGTGCATACGTCCGAGAGCCGTGTTGACGCTCGTGCCCGTATGCTCGGCAATATCTTTGAAACTCATATTTTCGTAGACCCGCATTCGCAGCACCTCTTGCTGATTTTCAGGTAATTGGTCGATAAGTTCGTTGAGTTGGCTGAGGCTGTTCTCACGCTCCATTTCAATCTCTCTCGGGCTGCCCTCAAGGCCATTGTCGGCGTAGAGATGTTCGTTGATTTCGGAGCGGTTAAGCCCCTCGACAGACTGCTCGTAGCGGAAGTTGTCGATTATCACGTTGTGGGCGATGCATAAAAGCCACGAATAAAACTTGCCGTTCATCTTGTAACGTCCCTTGCGCATACACACAATGGCCTTGACGAAGGTATCTTGGAAGATATCGTCGGCCAAGTCTTCACAATGTACGGTGCTGAGAATGTAGGAAAACAGTTTTTGCTTATAGCGTTCAAGAAGCGCATCAAACGACAAATTGTCACCTTTGAGATAAGCAGCAATCAATTCGTCATCCGTGTGGAATGAATAAGGTTTCATTACTCTGATGTATTGGTTTGGAGTAATGTTCGGCTATAGGCAATGAGTTTTAATGGTTAATATTTCTCGCAAAAGTATGGTTTTCTTGAAAAACTACAAAATTTCAGCCCCGTTTTTTCCTTTTTAAGCCTCTCAAGGTGTGTTTACCCAAAGGTGGTGAGGGCGAATGAGGATATTTATGTGTAATTTTGCCACCGTGAAACCCAGCATCGCCACGTCACCGGCTCAATTCGGCCTTTTGCCCTATCTCTCTTATTCACGCTATCTGCAGCGTCATTTTGAGGGAAAGGTGCAGAAAATTTCGGTCAATATGGGGCTGAGCTGTCCCAATAGAGACGGACGCATCGGCCGCGGCGGTTGTGCCTATTGCCGCAACGACGCTTTCAGTCCGGCTTATTGCCACTCCACTCGGTCTGTGACCGCGCAACTTGAGGAAGGTATTCGCTTTTTTGCGCGTAAATATCCCGCCATGCGCTATCTGGCCTATTTCCAGACCTTTACCAATACCTATGCCGAGGTGGGCGAAGTGATGAAACGGTATGAAGAGGCGCTCGACGTGGAAGGCGTGGAAGGCTTGGTCATAGGCACCCGCCCCGACTGTGTGCCTGACGCCATACTCGATGCCCTGGGCCAATTGGCAGCAAAGCATTATGTGATGCTCGAGTATGGCGTGGAATGTACAGACAATGCCGTGTTGAGACGCGTCAACCGCGGACACACTTTCGAACAGGCCGTCGACGCAATCAAGCGCACCGCCGACCGTGGTCTGCAGATAGGCGTGCATCTTATCATGGGACTGCCCGGACACAGTCTGCAAGCCATGAGAGACGAAGCGACCACGCTCTCGTCACTTCCCATTGATGTGGTTAAACTCCATCAGTTGCAGATTGTTAGCGGTACGACGCTGGCCGCACAATATGCCAACGGCGCAGCCGACATCTCGCTTTTCACTGCCACCGCCTATGCCGCGCTGGTGGCCGACTTCCTCGAAAGGCTGAGGCCCGACATCGCTGCCGAACGCTTCACAGCGCAATGTCCCAAGTCTTTACTGATGGCCCCCGACTGGGGACTCAAGAATTATGAGTTTGCCGAACTCGTAGTCAAAGAACTTAGGCGACGCGGCACCTTTCAAGGTTGTCGATATGGAAGAAAGTGAGCTTCGACATCCCCACCACCTCATGACCTCGCACTCCTATAATATATATAAGGAGTGGCATCAAACACCAAATACTTCACTGCAACAAAACAAACACAATATGAACTGTCAGTCGCATTTCATTGTTTTCAAACCAACCGCTGCGCCATCGCTGCAGAACCAGTTTGACGACATAGCCGCCCAAATGTCTGCTTGGATGTTGGCTCACGAAGTCAAGATGGAGCAAATCTTGGCCGTAAGAGTCTGCTTCTCAGACATTGCCAACCAGATGGCAGAATTTAGACACCATACGCTGGCACGGCAACTCGAGGCGGCTTGTCTGGTGTCGTGTGTGGAACAACCGCTGCTTGACGGTACGAAGGTGGGCCTGCAGTTGTGGGCCACGCAGCGTGAAGATTTGACAAAAACGCCCGTTGATGGCGGTTGGCTCGTGGAAACCGAAGATGAAGTCATTGTGATGCAGACCGTGAGATTTTCTGCCCAAGAAGCCCAAGGACAAAATGCTTGCCGTCAAACCCACATGGCCTTCGACCGACACATTGCCCTGCTGGCAGAGCATGGTATGAACCTACGCGACCATTGTCAGCGCACGTGGATTTATGTGCGCGATATCGACCGTCATTATGCAGGAGTGGTCAAGGGACGCAACGAGGTTTTCGAGAGAGAAGGCCTTACGTCTCAGACTCATTTCATTGCTTCCACCGGAATTGGAGGCTATGACGACAACAGCGAGAGTATTGTGTGTATGGATTTTGTATCGGTGAAAAACAAACACGACCAAGCAAAGATCGTTTATCTTCAAGCACCGGACTATCTCAACCCCACGATAGAATACGGCGTGGCCTTTGAGCGCGGCACAGCCCTCAACCTCATGGGAGAGCGTTACCGCCTGATTTCAGGTACGGCCAGCATCGACCACCACGGCCGGTGTCTCTATCACGGCGACGTCTTGGCTCAAACCGAGCGCCTTTTCCTCAATATCTCTAAACTACTCGAGGCAGATGGTTCCAGTCTTACTGAAGTGTGTGTGATGATTGTTTACTTGCGCGACATAGCCGACGCCGCCCTTGTGCAGCAGTATATGGATACCCATTATCCCGACATTCCTTCTCTGTTGGTTCAGGCCAGGGTCTGTAGGCCTGAGTGGCTCATCGAGGTGGCCTGTATCGCCAAGTCGCCTTTGTCGGAACAATAAAGCATTGTACGTCTCAAACGCTTTCGTGTTTGAGACGTGTTTTTTTATAGGGCGTGGCGCCCCAGAATTCTTCTGGCCTTCATTAAGGCCTCGTGTCATCGAACTCTACTTAACAAAAACACGCCCAATGTCTCTTACATTTTGATAGAAAACAGCAGAAAACGATGGTAGAGCGTTAAAACACGTAAATCACGCGCACCCTTTTGGCAAAAATGAAAGCACAAAGGGTCTTCGTTCTTTAACATTTCTTGGTTTTCTAACTATTAAATATCCTTAAACGGCTTAAGTTATAAAGCGGGGATTACATTTGATATAACAAAATTCTATTAAATTTGCTGCAACTAACTGTATACTCCAGTTTGAAAAACAACAATAATAAATATATCTAACAGACATTTAGTGCGTATGAAAAACCGTTTTAGCAGAATGGGGACATCATTGCTTGGAGCAATGTGCCTGCTTTCAACCTGCGGCGTGACATACTCTTGCTCAGATGATTACGACCTCGACGAAACGAAGCCGGATTTTTTGGGAGGGAGTATTTACGATGAACTGAAAGCAAGAAATTTCAACACTGTAGTTAGGTTAATTGATGATCTGAACTACACCGACGTCTTGTCGCGCACAGGTAGCAAGACATTGTTTGTGGCAGATGACCAAACCTTTCAAAAGTTTTTTGCGTCCAACGCTTGGAATGTGAGCTCCTACGAACAGCTCACCATACCGCAGAAGCGTACGCTCCTGTACGGCGCAATGCTCAACAACGCAGACGTATTGGAAATGCTGCCTTACTCAAACGATGGCGGTAGCTTGACAATGCGTCGTTCGACCTCGGCCTCTGCTATTGACAGTGTGCCTTATTGGAAGAATATAGAACTGCCCGAGAATCTCAACGTGCCCACAGAAGACGCCGACGGTAACACGTCCGGCGATATGCGTTTCTGGGACTATTATCGTCAGCACACCCCCGGCATCTATATGGCACTCGACGGTTCTTCGCCGATGATGATACACTTCCTCGAAGATCAGATGAAGGCCAAAGACATTACCCATGAAGACATCAGCTTCGTGCTTAACCTTCACCAAAAAGGCGATGCTTGGCTTAACGGTAGCGCCGGTGGTAAGAGAGCCTATGTCTATGGTGCCAAAATCATCGAACAAGACGCAACCTGCTTGAACGGCTATTTCAACGTACTCGATACGGTTTTGGTTACGCCGTCAAATATGGCCGAAGTTATTCGCACCAACAGCGATACCAAGCTCTTCAGTCAGATGCTCGACCGCTTCAGTGCTCCTTATTATAATAGTACACTGACCAATCAGTATAAGCAGTTGTATGACATCGGTAACGACTCTGTGTTTGAAAAACGCTATATCTCACAGCGCTCAAGCACCGGCTTGATGACTACCGGTCCAGACAAGAAGGCCCTCGGTGACTTCCCCTATCTTACCTACGACCCGGGATGGAACCAATACGCCATTAGTTCAACAACACCCGCCGAGCAGGATATGGGTGCTATGTTTGTGCCCACCGACCGCGCAATGATTGATTATTTTGTCAACGGTGCAGGCCGTGTGCTGATGGACCGCTACGCCACAGAGCCCAACACTGCCGAAAATCTGAGCTACAACCTCTATCAGATTCCTCTTGACATCGTGCAGTCACTGGTTAACAACTTGATGAAAGACTCTTTCCTTGAGAGTGTACCCAGCAAGTATCTCACCATTATGAACGACGCGCAGGACCAAATGTTCCCTGCCACCAACGCTGACTATGCATCGCCCGAGTCTTACAAGAGCTGCATTGAGAAGTGCTTACTCGCCAATAATGGTGTGGTTTATGTGTTGAACCGCGTTATGTCGCCAGCCGACTACGCTTCTGTTATCGCTCCCGCTCTTTATTCGAAAAACACTCGCGTGGTTCGTTCTATCGTGAGAGCCGATGATAACTATATCGAAGGTAATTCTTACAACAGCGCTCCGCTCCGTAAGTATTACTCTACCTATCTGAAGGCCATGCAGTCACATTTCTCTTTCTTCGTTCCTACGGATGAGGGTCTTGGTACTTATGGCTATGTAGACCCGATGTCTATCGCCCGCGGCCAGTTGATGGCTAACAACTTCAGATATTGGCGCTTCACCTACAAGAATAGCTCAAATGCTGTTATCCCCGTGCGTGCACAGGCCTATAAATATAATCAGCAGACCGGTCAGAATCCGGAAAGTGACGCAGCTGCCAACCTCGGTGGTAACGCCGCAAACCTCTCTGAGCCTAACGGAACTTTGGGCTCCGGCCCCGGTGCGGTGAAACGTACACTTCTTATTGACCTCATTGACCAGCACATCGTGGTGCACGACACCAAAGATGCTGACAATGACGAAGGTATCAATAGCAACCGTACCATCTTCCTCTCCCGTGGTGGTGCTCCTGTGTTCGTAATTGATAAGGGCAACCGCGAGGCGAATGGTGTTGGCATGGTTGTGGAAGGTGGTTTCCAGAAACAACTGAAAGAAGACGCCTTTGTCGGTAATGAGCACGAATGTGTGGTCAATGAAGGCTACGATATGACCGAGCGCACCAATGGCTACGGTAATGGTATGACTTATCTTATCGACCGTCCGATGCAGCCCACCACCAAGTCTGTTTACGCTGTGCTTCAGGGCATGCAAGATAACGCTTTCTTCAACCTCTGCGACGCAGTGCAGTTTTCTGAAGAACAGCTTGTTCTCGCCGGCTTTAAGACCGAGAAGTTCCAAGGTTCATCAAATGAGTCACTCTGGAAAGCTGAGCAGAAGAAATACCGCATCTTCACCACAGATGGTGTAAACGCCCCGGTTTCTGAGAAACTCGTCAACTTCTTGAACAACTACCGCTATACAATCTATGTTCCCACAAGCGACGCCATCAATGCTGCACGTCAAAAAGGTCTTATGACCTACGACGAAATCATTCAGTGGATGGAAGACAATCTCGAAGGTGGTGATGGTACGGAAGGCAGCGGCTCCTTGTCGCCTGAAAATCAAGCTAAAGCTCAAGCTATGATTACTACCTTGATGAACTTCATCAAGTACCACTTCCAGGATGAATCTCTATTCGTGGACAATGTCAAATACGAGGCTTCTTATCAGACTTCATGTCTTGATAATGTCAACAACGTTTACATCGCTTTGGACGTCAAACAGTCTGAAGGTAAGATTGCCGTGACCGACAAAAACAATGAAACTCAGGAAGTTGTTGAGCCTTACAACATGGTGGCTCGCGACGCTGACTTTGACAAATCTCCCTCGGCTACGGCCACGCAAATTAAAAATTCTTCGTTCGTCGCCCTCCACACCGTAAATAAGGTACTCAACTTCCAACCAATGCCCCAAAGTGGACGCTACGATGATGCATGGGCTTCCGAAAGCAATGCAAGAGCCTTTGTAAAGAAGTACAGAATTCGCTAATAAATCTAATATTATGAATAGCTTAAAATATTTCTTGACCTTAGCCCTGTGCTTCTGCTGTATCACAGCCTTTGCACAGAAGCGCATCTCAGGACACGTCTGGAGTTCAGCAGACAATGGGCCTGTGGTGATGGCTAACGTGGCCGAAATCGACAAGTCTAACCGTGCGGTTTCAGCTACGCAGACCGATGCCAATGGTAACTTCTCCTTGGCAATTAAAAATCCGGCCAATACGTTGCAGGTTTCTTATATCGGTTACAAGACGGTGAGACGCGCTATCGGAACGCAAACTTCCTTCCGCATTGAACTCGTTGACAACACGACCTTTAAAGAGGCTGTAAAGACCGTGACCCGTAAAACCAAGGCCAATGGTATGGTCATTCCCGAACGAGAAATTTCAATCGCTCAGCAGTCGCTCAACATGGATGCCATGGAAGGTCTCTCGTTCGAGACCGCCGGTGAGGCACTTCAAGGACAGATTGCCGGTCTTGACATCGTATCTAACTCTGGTAACCTTGGTTCTGGTTCGAGTATGCGTTTGCGTGGTACCACCTCTATCAACGGTAACCAAGAGCCTCTTATCGTTGTCGATGGTTATATCCTTGAGGACTATGACTCTGACGAGTTTGACCAGAACGACATGAACGAAGAGAAGTTTGCTAACCTGCTTAAGGTTAACCCTGAAGATATTCAGAGTATTAACGTCCTTAAAGACGCTGCCGCAACGGCTATTTGGGGTTCACGCGGTTCTAATGGTGTTATCGAGATTAAGACCCGCCGTGGTTCGCGCGGTAAGACTCGCGTCAACTTTACCTATCGTTTTACCGGCAGATGGCAGACCGAAGGTCTCAAGCTGCTTAATGGTGACGAGTATAAGATGATGCTCCAACAGGCTTACCATAACCCTAATCCTTCAGCCAACAACCCCGCCGACGACATCGTCGAATTGCAAGACCGCGAAACCTATCCCTCTTATCGTTACAACTACAATAAGAACACCGATTGGGTGGATGCCATCACGCAATTTGGTCAGACACACAACTATGGTGTCAGCCTCTCAGGTGGTGGCGACAAGGCACAATTCCGCGTATCAGCCAACTACGATAAAGAAACGGGTACCATCATCAAGCAGAAACTTGACCGTTTCACAACCCGTATGAACTTGGACTACTACGTGTCAGACCGTATCAAGTTCTCTTCAAACTTCTCTTTGACCTATATCAAACAGTTCAAGAACGCTTACGACAACATGCTCGACTATGCCCAGAAGGCGATGCCGAATATGTCTATCACCCGTTGGGAGTGGGACCAAATCAATCAGCGTGCCTACGATACTGGCGAATACTTCCTTATGCCTAAGGTGGCTGATGCCTATGGTCTTGTAGATCCCAACAGCAACCGCACTTCACGTTATCTTTCTGATATGGTTGACAATGGTAACCCCGTAGCCATTGCCAATCTGGCATGGCGTAAATGGTCGGAATACACCATCACGCCGCAATTCTCAATTGAATACAAACTCTTGGGTAAAGAAGATACTGAGACGCAGTTGAACTATACCGGTGAGGTCTACCTCAATGCCTATACTTCAACCAAAAACTCCTTCTATCCTTCATCTCTCGAGTCTAAGACTTGGGACGATGGTGTAGACCGCACCGATAATGCTGAATACAAAGCCTTGAGTTTCCGTACGCAGCACTCCCTCCTTTTCCGCCCTTACTTTGCAGACGACCGTCATTCTCTCCAAGTAATGGCCCGTGTTGAGATGCGTACCGATAATAACACCTATCAGTATATTGCGTCCAGCGGCATCAGTGGTGGCATTACCAACCCCATTGCTCCGGGTTATATGACCGGTGCTTCTACCTCTACGGGTAAAGGCCACGGTATGAGCGCATTGGGTACTATGCACTATGCATTTGGTTCCAAGTACATGTTCGACTTCACTTTCCGTGCCGACGGTAGCACCAAGTTTGGCTCAGGTCACAAGTGGGGCTTCTTCCCTGGTATTTCTGCTCGTTGGAACATCAGCGACGAGAATTTCTTCAAGCCGCTAAAGAAGTACATCAGTATGTTGGCTTTCCGTCCCGGTTATGGTATTACGGGTCTCGCCAGCTTCGGTGAAGGTTTGATTTACAACCAATACTCCAGCTACAATTCTTATAACGGTACGACGGCTATCCGTCCTACTAACCTCCGTCTCACCGATATTCGTTGGGAGAAGAGCAAGCAATTGAACTTGGGTGTAAACTTGAACCTCTTTGACGACCTTTTGCGCTTCGACTTCAACTACTACAATAAGAAGACAACCGACCTGATTAACTCCAATGTAAGTGTGCCCTCAACCAGCGGTTTCTCTGCTTTGAGCTCAGCTAACGTAGGTTCACTCAAGAATGAAGGATGGGAACTCTATGTAACCACAGGCGATATTGTCAAGATCGGCAAGTTCAAGATGAACGTTCGCTTCAATATGGCCCAAAACATTGGTACGGTAACCTCAATGGATGCTTCCGTGTTGAACGCAACCAACAAAGACTTTAACTACGCCAGTGGTAATCAACTCATCCTTTCGCGCATCCAGATAGGTCACTCACTTGGTGCCATCTATGGTTTCCGCTACAAAGGTGTCTATGCCTATGACTACAAACACAATGGTTACTTTGTGGACGATACCAAGAACGAGTATTATATGAGTACGCCCAATGAAGACGGAACCTACTCACGCAATACTGCTAAAGCTACGGGCAAAACCGCACCTATCGTTCGTGACGCTGAAGGCAACGTCGTATTCGACAAGAACGGCAACCCGCTTCAGATGGTCTACAACTATGGTGGACAGAATTACCTCTTTGAAGGTGGTGATGTAATCTACGAAGATATTAACCACGATGGTCAGATTGACGAACTTGATATTGTTTATCTCGGTTCTTCATACCCCAAACTCAATGGTGGTTTCGGCTTTGATTTCACCTATGGTCGATGGACTTTGAAGACCAACTTCAACTTCCGTGTGGGTAACAAAATCATCAACTTGGCTCGCATGCAAGCCGAGGATATGCGCACCAACAAGAACCAAAGTGCAGCTGTTAACCACCGTTGGAGAACCAACGGTCAGGTAACTGAAATACCGCGTGCTATGAACGTCAATGTATCTGGTGGTTGGACGCCCAACTCTCTTGTTAGCGACCGTTACGTAGAAAATGGTGATTACCTCCGCTTCCAGTATTTCCAAGTTGGTTACAGTTTCCCTGCAGAGAAACTCAAACAATTCGGCATCAGTAGCTTGCGCTTCACCGCTTCTGGCAACAACCTCTTCTGCTGGAGCAAGTACAGTGGAATTGATCCCGACCGATCTGCAAGTGGTTTCTCTCCCTGTATCGACAACAACAAGACTCCGCGCGACCGCTCATTCACTGTAGGTTTAAATATTGGTTTCTAAGTTTATCGCATTATGAAAAGAATCAAGATATCTAATAAGATTATTGCTGCAGGCCTGTGTTTAGCCGGCTTTTGTGCAACATCCTGCGAGGACTTCCTCACCGTATCGCCTGCAGACCGTATAACAGAAGAAGACTTCTGGAAAAGCAAGAGCGACCTCGATAACGTCCGTGCTGCTGCTTACCGTCAGATGGCCAGTTCTGCCGTGACGTCACGCATCATCTATTGGGGTGAACTTCGTTCAGACAATGTGACGCTCAACGACCAGTCACAGCAATCTATCCAAAACCTTCAGCAAGGCATTTTGATGCCCACCGAGGGTATGTTTAGTTGGTCTGATTTCTATACCGGCATCAATTATTGTAATTTGGTGCTTGAAAAAGGAGAAGAAATGACCATCCCCGGCCAAGAAGTTGACCCCAGTTTCCGTCGCAGTGACTGGCAGACCATCAAAGCTGAGATGCTGTCGCTCCGTGCTCTCTACTATTTCTATTTGGTACGAGCCTATCGCAACGTGCCCTACGTTGATTATGCAGTGCGCACAGACGTTGAAGCGCAGAATTGTAAACAAGGTCAGACCCTCGGAGTTGCAATTCTCGGTAAACTCACCGACCAACTCGAATCTAACTTGGCTTATGCCGCAGACAACTTCGGTTCGGCCAGCGAAAATACCGGTCGTTTCACAAAACGAGGCGTTCACGCCCTTTTGGCTGATATGTATCTCTGGCGCGGCGCCATGCTGACCAACTCTGCTAAGAAAGGTGACTATGTTCTCTCTGCTGCGGGCGACACTTTGAACAGTTCTCAAGTTGACAACCTCCGCGACGACTGCTATCGCAAGGCCATTCAGCACGCAGATTACATCTTGAACTATATGCAGCAAGAGTATGACAAAGACCTTGCCGAAAATCCGGGAATGATTGACGAGAATGCCAACAAGCCCTATCCTTACCTTACACGTATGGGTAATACAGGCTTTGCCAACGCTTCAGACTATGTTTATTCTCAGGTTTGGGAAGTATCTAACTCAAGCGAGGCCGTATTCCAGCTTAAGTATGACGCTAATGCAAGCGTCTCAAATGATGTGCCCTACACCTACTTTGCCAACTATTCCGGCAACTCAGTAAGTACGGGTTATATGAGCGGTAGCAACTTGCTTTCCGCCAGTGCACCTTCAGCTTACGATCCCGAAGTTGGTTATGGCAAGACAGACATCCGTTTGCTTGAGACCTTGAACTATTCCCCGACTACAATCTCCCTGCCCACCATTCATAAGAATGTGCTTTCATCTCTTTCAATTTCCAATATGGAAGATATGACCGAAGGCGCTTCTTCAAAGAACTACCGCAGTGTGAGAAGTCAGAACTGGCCAATTTATCGTTTGACCGACATTATGTTGATTAAAGCCGAGGCTATTGCTCGCCTTAACCTCCCGTCAGACGCAAAAGCCAGCACCAATGCCCAAGTGGCTGAAGGCTTTAAACTGACGAATGCCATCTTTGAGCGCAACAATCCGCGTTTGCAAGCATCAGGAACCTCCGGCGCCGGCGAACTCGTAAGTGACCGTCTCAAAGAGGACTATGCAACCAACGCCGATGCGCCCAAAACTGCAAGCGAACTTCTTAGCCTCGTCTATAACGAGCGTCAGCGTGAGTTCGTAGCCGAAGGCAAGCGCTGGTTCGACATCGTGCGACAGTGTGAAGCTACTAACTCAACCGTTTCTGACGTTTTGAGCTCGTTCATCAGCCTTTCTACTTCAGTACGCAACCGCTTGAAGTTGCTTATGGCAATGTATAACCCCATCTACAGCGAAGAAATCAAAATCAACGGTGTAGAGTATGGTGGTAATTTGGTTCAAAACCCTGTTTGGGATAGATATACCTCAAATAAGTGACATTAAGATAAGCATCCATCAAACAAGAATTACCCGTGTCAGACTTTTGAAGGTCAGCTTTCCAGAAAGTGAAACTACACGCTTCAACATCGTCTGAAACCGCAAAATCAGGCACGATTGGTCAATTTGAAATCTTAATATACAATGAAAACTATAAATCATAATATGGTCAAAGGCGGTTTGATTGCCGTAGCAGCTATGCTCTCCTTCTCGGCCTGTACCGACGACCATTTCGATATTCAGGCAGGAAGCGTCACCGGCGTCAACACCATCTGGCAGAATATTGAGGCCACAGCTGATTTAGACTCAGTTGCTCAGATTTTGCGACGTACAAAAGTGATGAAGTCAGAAACAGACAAAGGCATAAAGCAAACCTATGCCGAGTTTCTCAATCAGCCGCAGGAAGTGACAGTTTGGTTACCCGTTAATGGCTCTTTCGATGCCAAATCCTATCTTGACCGTCTCGACCAGGCCGACGCTCTGCGTAGCTCCGACTCACTCGCCGCAATGCGTATCGACTACGAAGTAGGCAATCAGTTCGTACGCAACCACATTGCTCGCTTCAACTTCTCATCAGGTGGTGAGCAGCAGGTGCGTATGCTCAACGGTAAGTTGATTAATTATGTGCCCGGCACTTCGTTCAATGGTGTGGCTCTTTTGCCTAATGCCATTCCGTCTTCAAATGGTATGCTCAACCTGATGAACGGCCAGTCTAAATTTGCTTATAATATTTATGAGTATATGGCCTCACACGATGAGTTCAGTGATTTGTTCACCACGCTCGACACTGTGAGCACTTATACTTTCTCTGAGGCTTGGAGCACAGAGGGCACTATGAACAACAACGGTCAGATGGAATACATCGACTCCGTGTGGATTCGTACGAATGTTCTTGAAGCTAATGCCAACATCTCCAATACCACCAACGAAGACAGTCTGAGCATTGTTGTGCTTCCCACCAATAGTGCTTTTGCGCAGGCTAAAGACATCGTAAAGTCGCTCTACAAATACAAGTCAAGCTACTGCTACGAATGGTCAAAGTCTACTCGTGACTTCACCTACAAAGGCTCGCAGGCTCTCAAGTTCAACACCGACTCTTTGTCATCGGCTCGTGCCACAGTGGCCATTCTGAGCCACTCGCTCGTGTCAGTGTCAAACGTAGTCAACGACGAGTTGCGTTATAAGAAAGACGTCGTATTGGACAAGGCAGAGAAGGCCGACTCGCTCTATGCAGCCAGCTACTCTCATATCTACAACAAGACACCCGGTCAGAAGAACCCCATCTTTGACGATAAAACCGCCATTGATGCCTCAAACGGTTACATCTACGCTGTAGATAACTACAACTACGATCCGGCTTATGCTTTCATATCCAAGTCTACGTTGAAGCCAAGTTCTTACAACATTGCTTCATTGACGGGTAGTAGCTCTGAAAATGGCGATCTCATCACCCTTGATGACGTAAACTACAACGACACCGTGCCCCTTAACGGTTTGATTGAGAACAATCAGTACTACTACTTCCCAGTATCGGGTAACAACCCCTTGAACCTTGACCTTCCCCTTAACAACGTGTTGAGTGGCAAGTACAAGATATCGATTGTCATGCTCCCCAACCGCGTCAACAAAAACAACATTCGTTTCTCTGATGGTCAAGAGATTATCGAGTCGCCTATATTCGACGCCTCCATACTCGACGACACCGGTTCAGTTCTCCAGTCTGCCGACGGCCAAGCAGGCAAAGTCTCCAGAATTTCTATTGACCAGACTGGCGCAACGCGCATTGTGCTTTGGGAGTCTTTTGAGTTCCCCTATTGCTATGCTTCATTGCCTTCAGGTTATTCCAGCTTCCCTCGCTTGCGTATCTCGCTGCCCTACGCTTACCAGCGTCTTGGCAACTGCAAGGCTTTGAGTATTGGAAGCATCATTCTTGAACCTGTAAGAGAGTAACCCCCTACCAGTAAACCTTAAACATTCTTACGATGAGCAATTTTATTAGAAATAATATGATGCAAGGTGCTTTACGAGCCGGCGTTTGCCTGTTCTTGCTCTCCGGGGCATGCGTACTCTCTGCACAGACTTCTGCCCCCAAAGCCACTCCGGCTTCAGCAACTAAAAAGGCTGCGGCCAATCCCGACTCCAAGTTTGTGATGAAGGAAGTCAAAGGTTTCGTCTTTGATGCAGCAACCAAACAACCTCTGGCCGGTGTCAAGGTTCAGGCTCTTAACAATCGTCGTTATACAGCCTTGACCGACGACAAGGGTGCATATACCATCAAAGTGCCTGATTTCGTCACCTCACTCTATGTGGCTATTGAGAATTATGCTCCCGGCCACATCGCCATCAAGGCCGACGAAAACCAAAACACCAGCCTTTACTCCTCTGACTTGAAGAGCATCTATTCAGATGGAACCGAACTTTTCTCTCGCACCGCGCTCGACATCAATGAGTCCAGTTCTTTGACTATCGAAGGTGACATTGAGAACAAGCTCAATGGCGCCGTCCGCACGATTAATCGTGGTGGTCTTCCGGCTCAAGGTGTGGCTATGTTTATGAACGGTATCAATTCGCTCAATGCCAATGCCCAGCCGCTGATTGTAGTAGACGGTGTCATTTGGGATATGCAATATGACCGTACGACCTTGCACAATGGTTTCGTCAACAACATCTTTAGCATTATCGACACTGAAGATATTGAAAACGTACAGGTATTGAAGAACGGTACGGCGCTTTATGGTGCCCAAGGTGCCAATGGTGTCATCCTCATCAATACCAAGCGTGGCAAAAGCATGGTGACTCGCATTAACATCCGCGCCTATGGCGGATTTGAACTTGCTCCCGAAAAGATGAGCATGATGAATGCCAGCCAATATCGCAACTATGTCACAGAATTCTTGGGTACGACTTACAAAGGTCAGGAATACTTCAAAACGACCACTACGGTGCCCAGCTTTATGAATGAAGACCCCAACTTCTTCCTCTATCCCATCTACCACAACAATACCGACTGGCAAGATGGTATGTACAAGACGGCCTTCACCCAAAACTACCGTGTCAACGTAGAGGGTGGTGATGACGTCGCCATGTACAACCTTTCGTTGGGTTACTCAGGGAGTGACGCCGTGGCCAAGCAGACCGATTTCAGCCGCTTGAACATTCGCTTCAACTCCGACATTAAGCTCTTCAAGAACTTCTCTACCGGTTTGGACATCTACTACGGACGCAACGCCTACAATCTTCGCGACAACGGCTGGGCTCAAGATTATTCCGACCGCAACATCGCTTCGCCCAATGTCTTGGCGCTCATTCAGTCTCCCTTCATCAGCCCCAACGCCCACTATATCTATTATGAGGATGGATTGAAGTTGGGACACACCGACACTCAGTATTCAGGCAAAGACTACACTGCAGCTCACAATCCCTATAGCTTTGCTTCACAGTTTGGCTACGCAGGCTTCGTAAATCCCTACTGGATTTTGAGCAACGGCGACGGTGACAACAAAAACTTCATGGAACTCACCCAGTTCGCTTTGAACGTGGCTCCGAAGTATGAGATAGGCAAATACCTCACCATCAGCGACCGTTTCAGCTATATCATGAACCGCTACAATGAGAAGTATTATTTGCCTCATGACGGTACGCCTGCTAAGGAAGTTGAAGGCCTTGGTACTGTACAGAGCATCATGATGTCTCAGTTCAGCAAAGAGACTTCGATCTTCAACGACCTCCGCATCAATTGGCAGCGTCATTTCGGTGCCCACTACTTGAACCTGATGGGTGGCTTCCGCCTGACCTCGTTCTCTTACAATAGCAGCAACATCACCGGTTACAACAACGACCAGGATAAGATGCCTAACGTGACCACCTCTCTCGACTATATCAGCTATGGTGGTAAGAGTGACACTTGGACCAACCTGGCCTACTATCTCAATGCCGATTACAATTTCAAAAACAAGTATTTCGTCAACGTAGGTCTCACCGCAGAGTCTTCTTCTCGCTTTGGTAAGCAAGCAGCAGAAGGCATCAAGGTGGCCGGCGTGAAATGGGGTCTCTTCCCCTCTGTTCAATTGGGTTGGCTCATCTCTTCTGAGAAGTGGTTTGATGTCAAAGGCATCGACTATCTCAAACTTGTTGCCGGTTATGAAGAGAATGGTAACGATAACGTAGACTACTATGCAGCCCGCACCTATTTCGAAAACGGCAAGTTCATCGACGAGGCCACCGGTCTTAAGTTGGCCAACATCGAGAACCCCACCATTCAGTGGGAAACCACTCGCCGCTTCAACGTAGGTTTGCAGACCAGCCTCCTCAACAACCGTCTGTCAGTTGGCGTCGACTACTTCTGGTCTAAGACCTCCAACCTCTTGACCCGCAAAGCCGTCAGCGACATCACCGGTCTGAAGTTCCTTTGGGCCAATGATGGTGCACTCAATAACACCGGCGTGCAAATCAACACCAACGCCATCCTCGTTAACAGCCGCAACTGGAAGTGGCAAGCAGGCTTTAGCATTGGTCACTACAGAAACGAAGTGAGCGACCTCGCCGACAATAGCATCAACTACATCACCACTTACGCACTCGATGCAAACGGCCATCGCATCGAAGGTTCTGCCCAGAAGATTCACGGTTATACCTCATCCATCTATGGCAGCAACAACATCTTGACTGCCGTAGGTCAAGCAGCCGGTGTATTCTATGGCTACCAGACCGCTGGTGTATTCGCCACCGAGGACGAAGCTTCAACCGCTGGCAAATACGGCTACCTCCGTTACCCCACCGGCCTGACTCAAGATCCCTATCGTCAGTTCCAAGCCGGCGACGTTCACTTCGTCGACCAGAACGGCGACGGTTGGATTAATGAAGCTGATATGGTCAAGATTGGCGACCCCAATCCCGACATCTACGGTAACATCTATACCAGCCTCAGCTGGAAGGGTCTGACTCTTGCCGTTGATTTCAAGTATTCGTTGGGCAACGACATCTTCAACTATCAACGTTCGCAGCTCGAGAGCGCAAACGGCATCTACAACCAGACCACAGCCGTGG
Organism: Prevotellamassilia sp.; assembly: GCA_018383375.1. GTDB lineage: Bacteria > Bacteroidota > Bacteroidia > Bacteroidales > Bacteroidaceae > Alloprevotella. The sequence goes on from JAHAWW010000153.1 coordinate 25,499, forward strand.
TTAACCGTTGGAAATATTCAGGTCAAGTCACCGACATGCCGCGTGCCATGGCCTCCGACAACACCCAGTGGGTCAACAACGAGCGCTTCTCAGATCGTTGGATTGAAGACGGCTCATACCTCAAGCTCAAACGCGTACGCCTCACCTACAAGTTCCCGTTCGAGTTAAGCTGGCTCCAGGGCCTCTCTGTCTGGGGTGAAGCCAACAACGTCTTCACCGTTACCAAGTACACCGGTCTCGATCCTGAGGTTTCAGCCGGCAACAGCGCCCTCTATCAGGGCATTGATGCAGGTTTCCTCCCGCAAAACCGCAGCTTCAACTTAGGTGTAACCATCAACTTGTAATACTTCATAGAGATTAGCTCACAAACAATGGCCGAAGCAGCGGCCTTCATACAGTGCCGCTTGCTTCCCATTGTTCACAAGCCCATCACAAAAGCATCAATACAATGAAAAAGAAATCGATTATAGGTCTGTTCCTTTCTGTTTTCGGTTTGAGCGTGACAACCACCTCTTGTGAGGATATGCTCACACCCGATATGGATCTCTATGCCACAGACTTTTCAGGTCGAGACACGGTGAACTTCTATTTCGGTATTCTGTCAAACGTGCAGGATATGATTGAAAACAACACCATCCTCGGCGACATCCGAAGCGACCTTGTTGATACCACCTCATACGTAAGTGACAGCGTGGCCAGCCTTGCCAATTTCGACAAGATTGACGACGCCGACAACGGTTTGCTCAACCGTGCTGCCTACTACAAGGTCATCAACCAGTGTAACTACTATCTTGCCAAGGTCGACACTCTGGCCAAGAAGAATAACAACTTCTATATGCGCACCGAGTTTGCTCAGGTACAGTTCATCCGTGCTTGGACCTATATGCAGCTCGTGCAAAACTATGGTAGCGTGCCTTTCATCACCTCTCCTGTCACCAACGCCAACACCGGTTGGGAAACCAATCCCGAAGGCGGTTGGGCCACGGCCGACAACTTGCTCGACAAGTTGATGGCTGCAGGTCTTTCACAGGCCTACTACTATGAGAAGCTCTATGGCAGCCCCAACTACGGAACGCTCAACAACCGCGCCATCACCGTACCACACACCTACACCATCTTCCCGGGCGACATCGTGATGGGCGACCTCTATCTCTTGCGTGGTCAAAGCCAGAACGACTTTGCACAAGCGGCCAACTACTATTACACCTACATGAAGAAGCGTGCACAAGACAACAGCCTCGTTGTGAACAACGGCAACGCCACTTCTGTGCAAAAACAGCCCAACCCCGCCCTCAATCGTGATGATTACACACACCGTGCAGGTTCATGGGCCACTTCATTCATGGATCAAGGTTCTAACCTCGGTTCCAACACCGAGCAAATCACGTTGGCCTTCTCTTCTTCAAACCGCATCTACGGTACGGTCTTGACTCGTCTGGCCGAAATCTACGGTTTCAGCCCCAAGAGCACCTCAAGCGGTGGTTCTGACGACAATGCCGGTAAGATTAACGTCACCGCCGACTATCGTTATCGTCAGCTCGCTCCGTCAAAGCGCTACAACAGCATCTCTTTGGCCCAGCTCTATCGTTACACCACCGACGACAACGACCGATATGAACCCACAGAGCCTACCAAGGTGGTCTATCCTCAAGACCTCGGCGACGGCCGTCAGGTTGCCAACGTGCAGAATGTGCGCACCACAGTGGGCGTGTTGCCTTTTGTTCAGATACACGCTTACTCCGGAGAGCAGCAGCAATTTGGCACATCAACCTCTGCCTTCCAGTTTAACTACACCATCAACATCTACCGTTTGCGTCAAGTCTATTTGCGCTTTGCCGAGGCTGTCAACCGTGCCGGCTATCCCCGCCACGCCTTTGCCATCCTTCGCGACGGTTTGAATGCTAAGAACATTCCCGCCATCCTCACTGACTCTGTGGTCGACGGCCATGTCTTCCCCTATCTCGATGCAGTGGCCAACGGTTGCGACTATATTGGAGTTGACGAACTGCGCCGTGCACAAAACGTACCCTTCCTTGACTTCTCCGACACATGGTGGGACAACGTTTGCGGTATCCACGAACTTGGTTCAGGCCCGAGTGCCGACGTCGATACACTCTTCACCTACGACGTAGTTGTGGCTCAGCGTATGGCTGATGAAGAGGCACGTGTTGCTGCCGGTACGCCTGTCGAGGCTCGCGCCAAATACTACAAGAGCGTCCTCCGCAGTCAGACTCGAGGTTTGAAAGATAACTCCGCAACTGACAACTCTGGCAATGGAGGTAATGGTTCAACTACACCTGCCGATCCTCTGCCTGCTCTCGACCCCGTCGTTCCTGCCGACCTCGGTGCTCAAATTAACGCAGTTGAAACCCTCATCGCCGACGAGATGGCCCTTGAGACCCCGTTTGAAGGCAAACGCTATTACGACCTCTATCGTATCGCCCGCCACAAGAACGCCGACACCTGGAGCTTCGCAACTGCCGGCTACGGCACCAACTGGTTCGCATGGACCATTGCACGTCGCGCAGAGAAGTTGGCTCCCTATGCCAGCCCCCTCCA
>JAHAWW010000157.1 GCA_018383375.1 Prevotellamassilia sp.
CTTGTTTTTATTGACTTCGTCTTCCTCCTCTTCTTCGAGATTATCGGCTGCACTCGGCATAACAATCAAACAAGTTTGTAGTTCTGCTCTCGCTTGCACGATAATTCGCGGCTCGGCATAATCCAAGCTGGGCTTGTCTTCTGCTCTCGCCTTGTCGTCGGTTGACATTCCCGAGCCTATCGGGTTTGCATCAATCACAAGCACAAGGCGAAAACAAAAAACAGGTGTCATTTACGCCATTCCCCCCCTTTTCCCTATACCCAAAAGTTTGCCTTTTTCCCAATCACCCAATCACGCCTCGGTAAAATGTTGATACATAGTGATATGCTGTGACTGAACGCTCCAGTCACTCCAATCACACTATTGGTGGTTCGCATTTTGCACTCCAACCATCCCAAGAGTTCCACAAATACACACACATATTCCTCATTTTGAGAAAAAACGTCATTCGCCGCGCATAGATTATCGAAAATCTTCTAAATTTGCATTTTGATTACGCTCTAATAAACCTTAAACGTTTAAGGAGCAATCTCAAAGCAACTCAGAAAACCATTCAAACAGCATATTCATTATGAAAAGACTGACCTCCCTTCTGCTGATGGGCCTCATTTTTGCCGCCACCGCCGCGGCTCAAGCCGTCATAAAATTCGACAAAACCGCCATCGATTTCGGTACTTTCGCCGAAGCGCAGCCTCAAACAGCCATCTTCACCTTCACCAACACCGGCACCGAACCGCTCGTGGTGCATCAAGCCATGACCGTGTGTGGTTGCACCGTGGCCGAGTACACTAAAACCAAAGTCATGCCCGGCAAGACCGGCCAAGTCAAGGTGGTCTACAACGGCAACGGCAAACCCAAAGGCTATTTCAAAAAAGTTGTTACCATCCGCACCAATGCCTCCAACGCCATCACGCGTCTTTACGTAGAAGGCAATATGACCATTAAGGAATAACACCACACAACGGCACAACTTATGAACACCCCCAACCCCAACAACCACCTGGTCATTATGGCCGGAGGTATCGGCAGCCGGTTTTGGCCGCTGAGCAGCGAAGAGCGTCCAAAACAGTTTCTTGATATTCTCGGATGTGGCCAAACCCTCATCCAGCTCACCTACAATCGTTTCAAAGACCTCGTGCCGGCAGACAACGTTTGGGTGGTGACGTCTGAAGAATATGCAGCCCTCGTCAGTGAGCAATTGCCCGACGTGAAGCCCGAGCGCATCTTGCGCGAACCTTGTCGACGCAACACCGCACCCTGCATCTGCTACGTCAGTTGGCACATCAAGAAAATCAATCCTCGCGCCAACGTCGTCGTCACTCCCAGCGACCACCTCGTGGCCGACATTCCGGCCTTTCACAAGGCCGTGACCGACGCTATGGAGTTTTCGGCCGAGACAGATGCCATCGTCACCCTCGGCATCAAGCCCACCGCACCCGAAACCGGATATGGCTACATCAAGGCCGATCTCAGCATAGCCTCGTCGCGAAAGAAAAACATCTATCGCGTAGATAATTTCACCGAAAAGCCCAACCTCGAGACGGCCAAACAGTATATCGCAGAGCCGAGCTATCTCTGGAACTCCGGCATCTTTGTCTGGAGCATCAGCACCATCGTCAACGCCT
>JAHAWW010000163.1 GCA_018383375.1 Prevotellamassilia sp.
GTCGAGCATTGCGGGGTTGAACTTGGCCAGTTCTTCGAGCATGATTTCATATTCGCGCTTGATGTGGGCTGTGTCGCCCGGCACCATAAACAGAAAGAGCGAGTTGCGCTCGATGTGTCGCAAAAATCGGAGTCCCAAGCCCTTGCCTTCGCTTGCCCCCTCAATGATGCCGGGTATGTCGGCCATCACAAACGAGCGTCCTTCGCGATAGGGCACGATACCGAGCGAAGGTTCGAGCGTAGTGAAGGGGTAGTTGGCTATTTTGGGGCGTGCAGAAGAGAGCGAAGAGAGCAGCGTAGACTTGCCGGCATTGGGAAATCCCACCAAGCCCACATCGGCCAAGAGTTTCAGTTCGAGCACGACCATCATCTCTTGCATAGGTTCGCCGGGTTGGGCATATCGTGGTGTCTGGTTGGTGGCGGTGCAAAACTGTTTGTTGCCCAGCCCGCCTCGACCGCCTTTGAGCAGCATGACGAGTTGGCCGTCTTCAGTGACGTCACAGATATATTTGCCCGTTTCGGCATCATAAGCCACGGTACCAAGGGGCACATCTATATATTTGTCTTCGCCGTCTGAACCGTGCGAACAACATTTTGCCCCATTGCCGCCATGTCCGGCAAAGACGTGTCGCTCATAGCGCAAATGGAGCAAGGTCCAATAGTTGTGATTGCCTCTCAGATAGACGTGTCCGCCACGACCGCCGTCACCGCCGTCCGGTCCGCCGTTGGGTTGGTATTTGGCCCGATGCAGGTGCATGGAACCGCGTCCGCCTTTGCCCGAGCGGCAATATATTTTAACATAGTCTACGAAATTGCTTTCAGCCATAAGTGGTTTTGAGGTAATGTGAGATAATGTTTGAGGCGAAGAGAAAAGAGAGGAAGTAATAAGCAGGTGGTGAAATGATTAAGAGCATCCTCGTATGCCATACAAGTTGGTGCAAAGCGAGCGCTATCAAACTTGTTTAAATTGCCGAACCGCAGCCCAAATTGCAAGCCCTTACAGGGTTTGCCGGGCCGCTAAAACTCTCTTAGACTCTTAGTCTCTTAGACTTTTAGACTCTTATTCTTAGAACTGGTCAATCACTTCACAGAGTGCAGCATTGATTTCTTCGAGAGCGCCGTAGCCTTTCACGCTATGACGCTTGCCGGCGGCTTCATACCAAGCGATGAGGGGAGCAGTCTGATTGTGGTAGACAGTCAAGCGTTTAGCAATGGTTTCGGCATTGTCGTCAGCCCGTCCGGATGACTTGCCACGAGCGATGAGGCGCTCCATAAGCATCTCTTCGGGCACGTCAAGTTCGAGCATTCCCGAAACGGCCGTACCTCTTTCAGAGAGCATCTTGTCGAGCGCTTCGGCTTGAGGCACTGTGCGGGGAAAACCGTCGAAGATGACACCCTCACAAGGGCAAAGACTGTCGTAGACCGAAGCGAGAATGTCGATCATCAATTCGTCGGGTATGAGTTGACCCTGGTCGATAAAGCCCTTGGCCGTTTTGCCGAGCTCCGTGCCGTTTTGAATTTCAGCACGCAACACGTCGCCGGTGCTGATGTGTTTGAAACCATATTTTTTGACCAAAAGATCGCTTTGTGTGCCTTTTCCGGAACCGGGAGCACCGAAGATGACAATGTTTTTCATGTCCAGTTTAATTATCTATGTGTTAAGATGAAAATCGGGATATGTATGTGAAAGGGTTTTAGATTGATATAATTCTCTGACAATTTATTTCGGAGCGGCAGAGCAAAGCCTGTAAGGCCGTTATATAGTTAGCCCAGCCCTGACGACTAATAATGTGAGCCCCTGCAGGGTTGTGTGGCCGCTGACTATATTTAGCCTCTTTATCTCCAATTCACTCCACCACCGTATAGATGGATTTGAGATTGCGTCCCTCGCCATCGTAGTCGAGACCATAACCCAAGATAAAGTCGTTGGGTATCTCGAAGCAGCAATACTTCACGTCGAGATCCACTTTGAGATTGCCGGGTTTCACCAAGAGCGAGGCGATGCGTACTTCTGCCGGATGTTTTTCTTTAAGGATAGAGAGCAACTCTTTCATAGTCAGCCCCGAGTCTATAATATCTTCCACCACGACAACGTGGCGACCTTCAACGTCCTCGGTCAGACCGATGAGCTCTTTCACCCGTCCGGTCGATTAGGTGCCTTGATAGGAGGCCATACGCACGAAGGCAATTTCACAGGGAGCGTCAATGCCGCGCATCAAGTCGGCAGCAAATACAAAAGAGCCGTTCAACACTGCCAGCAGCAACGGTTTCTTGTCGCCCCAGTCAGCGGCAATCTGCCGAGCCACTTCGGCCACGCGGGCTTTAATCTTTTCTTCGGGGAGAAACATTTTGAATTGTTTGTCTCTCACTTGTATGGTATCCATATCGCTTTATTTATTATATAGGTATGGCGACTCCGGCATTCTTCACTCATATGTCGAGTTGACGCTAGGTCGCGCACTTCTTCTAAATTATGGCAATTTTACAATTTTGCCTCAAAAAAGACGTCGTCTGTCTTAAGTTTTTATGAAAAATGCGCTCGTTTCGCCGCTAAATTTCATTCTCATCTTGCTGAGAAGGTGTAAAATCTGCCCTATCAAGACGTCGCCCCACCCCACTCCTACCAGGCTTTGTGATAAAAATTAGGGCGAAAGTTTGTCTGTTAAAAAATAAAGTTCTAAATTTGCACACGAAATCAAACGGGTAGGTGCTGCACGGCCAGCTA
>JAHAWW010000170.1 GCA_018383375.1 Prevotellamassilia sp.
TGCTTTCACCTCAGACGTATGTCGGCCGAAATAGACTTGCCGTTCAGCCCGAGTGCCGAGTCGTGGAGCGTGAAAGTGACGCAAAGCCAACAGTTTTTTTCCGGCATACGATATCAGTCCACGCAGATAGATGCCCAGACGGATGAGAGGCGACATGAGGCGCGCCGACTTGGCATAGTGTTTGTTGAAGAAAATGAGCATGGCGCTATAAAACGTATGCACATAGCGGAAACTACCACGGCGGGTGCTGGCTCCTTTATAGTGAAGAATGGGGGTAGGCAGATAGTAGTTTTGCCGGCCCGATTGCAACAGACGATAACACAAGTCGACGTCTTCGCAATACATGAAAAAACGCTCGTCAAAGCCGCCAATCTCTTCTAAGGCATCACGCGGAATGAGCATAAAGGCGCCCGAGGCAATCTCAATAGGTGCGGCGGCAGCGTTGTCGAAAAAACGCATGTGATAGCCGTCGAAGGTCTTTGTTGCGGGGAAAAGCGAAGAGAGCCCCGACATCTGGCAGAAGGCCCGCCAAGGTGTGGGGATGCCATGGCGAGACTCAAGGGCAAACTCGCCGTTGCTGTGGAGTTGCATCACGCCGAGTGCACCCATGTCGGCGTGGCTGTCGGCAAAGGTGACGCAGTCGGTCAGCGTGTGTTCGGTCAAGACGGTATCGGGGTTGAGAAACAAAACATAGCGCCCTTTGGCATGGGCAAGAGCCTGATTGTTGGCTCGTCCAAAACCCACATTCCGAACATTGTTGACCAAGTGAAGCTCAGGGTGCTCAGCCCGGGGAAACTGCTCACGCAAAAAGCCCAGAGTGTTGTCGCTCGAAGCATTGTCTACGACAAAAATCTCAAGTTCGAGCTGCCCTTTTGATGCATAGACTGAGCGCAGACATTGTTCGAGAAAGTGTCTGACATTGTAGCTGACTATGATGATGGAAACGTCAATCATGGGCGCTTGTGTGGGTGTTTTTGATGCGCAATGCCTCAAACTCAGCCTTCGATGGCCAGCCAAACAAGAGACCGACGAGGGCAATGAGCAGGCAGTATTTCACCGACGTGGCATAGGGTGCGGCATAATAGATGAGGACGTCATACACTACGGGAAGCCCCAGCAACAAAGTGCGCATGGCTGCCATTTTTTTATACCAATTCCAAGCCTCTTCGGGTGCCTCAGCCGATAGTTTTCGAGCCGAACATTTGAAAGCCGGCAGGCGCAGACCAAGATAAAAACCACCTATGGTGAGAGCAATGGCCAAGAGATTGAGCGTATAGTCGGTGGTGGGCGCCCCCGAGATGTAGTCGGTTGGACACACGCCCATTTCCGAGAGGAAAGCCCACACGCCGGTGCCAATCCACACGGCCAGATAGGATAACTTGAGACTAATCAAGACTTTTGATGACATTTCGGTATGATAAGAATATAAGATGACAAGATGCGGCAGTTGGTCCCTGCCTTGCAGCGAGGCGTTAGAGCGCTTGGCGGTCGGCAATGGCTCGGCTGAGCGTGACTTCGTCGGTATATTCCAAGTCGTCGCCCACACTCACGCCGCGCGACAACACACTGACTTTCACGTCAAAGCCCTCAAGTCGTCGCGCCACGTAGAAGTTTGTGGTGTCGCCTTCCATCGTCGGACTGAGCGCCATAATCACTTCTTTGACTCCGCCTTCAGCCACACGGGCCACGAGCGCATCGAGAGTGAGGTCGGCCGGGCCCACACCGTCGACCGGTGAGATGACGCCGCCCAACACATGATAAAGACCGTGGTAGACGCCTGTGGCTTCGACCGACAACACGCCGCGCACGTTCTCCACCACACACACCTGAGTGGTGTCGCGGAGCGGATTAGCGCAGATATCGCAGAGGTCGGTGTCGGATATGCAGTGGCATTTATGGCAATAGCGCACCTCATCGCGCAGTTTGACAATGCTCTCAGCCAATGCGTGGCTGCGCGTAGCGTCGGTTTGCAAAAGATGCAGAGCCAAGCGCAAGGCTGTGCGGCGGCCAATGCCGGGGAGTTTGGAAATTTCCGTGACGGCACGTTCAAGCAGGCGTGAGGGATATTTTTCGTTTGGCATAAATCCTTTTGAGGGCTGTAGCTTTCCGTCCGCTGTGACGTAGCAATCTGTCGCAGACGGCCCGGCGGCGCTATTTTTCAACGGGCAAATATAACTAAAGTCTATGAAAAATTCTACCTTTGCCCTCTGAAATGTCTATGTGGAGCGCCTTTTTCACCTTGTCGTCGCTCCACTCCACCTACGCTACAACAAGCCAATTGATCTATGCAAATCAAACAAGCCGAGTTTGTGGTCAGCAATGCCGACTACAAAAAATGTCCCGACCACGACAAACCCGAGTTTGCCTTTGTGGGCCGAAGCAATGTGGGCAAAAGCAGTCTCATCAATATGCTCACCGGCCGCAAGGCCTTGGCCATGACCTCTTCAACACCGGGCAAGACGATGCTCATCAACCATTTTCTTATCAACGACAGTTGGTATCTCGTCGACCTGCCCGGATATGGCTATGCCCAGAGAGGTAAAAAAGCCATGGAGCAATTGCGTCATCTGATTTCCTCGTATGTGGCCCTTCGCGAGCAGCTTACTTGTCTGTTTGTGCTCATTGACTCCCGCCTCGAGCCTCAGAAAATCGACCTCGAGTTCATTCATTTTTTAGGTGAAAATGGTGTGCCCTTTGCCCTCATCTTCACCAAGAGCGACAAAACCAAACGGTCGCAGTTGGGTGGTAATGTGGCCCGCTTTTTGAACGCATTAAAAAAGGAGTGGGACGAACTTCCGCCTCATTTTGTCACCAGTAGTGCCGACCGTTCCGGACGCGACGAAGTGCTTGACTATATTGACCAAATCAATGAGTCTTTGAAATCAAAAGACTAAGAGACAAAGAGTCTAAAAGGATAAATGTTTAAATGTCAATAAGCGGCCAAGCAAGCCCTGAAAGGGCGCAACATACTAGCCCAGGTCGTAAGGCCTGGGTATGGAGCACTCCTCTAAAATCCGGCCTGAAAGGTCGGCACTCCAAGTGTCAAATTATCGATATGTTATTTCAATCATACCTTCCCGTAATGTGCCGACCTTACAGGCCGGAGATTAGAGGTCCATTTCTAACCCGGGCCTAACGACCCGGGCTGATATGTGACGCCCTTGCAGGGCGTACAGGACTGCGCATAAAACAATTTTTTTGAATACCCTACCCCCTTCAGAGTTTGTAATGCCGCCTATGCAACTCGACCGCAACCAACTCACCAAAATCATCTTTATCTCCGTGGCTGCCCTCATCGCGGTGGGGTCGTTGGTGGTGTCGGGACTGCTCACCTCCGACCTTAAGCGCGAAGAACAGGCCAAGGTCGAGGTATGGGCCGAAGCCATGCGCTCATTCATTAAAGCCGACTCCAACACCGACCTCTCTCTTGTGCTCAAAATTGTCGAAGGCAACCACACCATTCCCGTAGTGTTGCGCGATAGTCAGGGGCAAATCATCGACTGCCGTAATCTTGATGTGCCCCAGTCGCCCGACTCTTTGGCCTATCTTCGCGGCCAAGTCGACGATATGGTGGCACATGGCAGGGTGATGTCGTTCAGTGTGCCTCGAGGCGACGCAGCCGGCCAAGCCGACACCTACACCATCTGTTATGGTGAGTCGCTTATGTTGCGACGTTTGGCTGCCTTTCCCTATGTCACTTTGGCCATCATCGCCGTGTTCATCCTCATTGCCACCTTTGCCCTCATCGCTTCCAAGCGTGCTGAGCAAAACAAAGTGTGGGTTGGACTTTCGCGAGAAACAGCCCATCAACTCGGCACCCCCATCTCGTCGCTGATGGCTTGGACCGAACTGCTCAAAGAGACTCACCCCGACGAACCTCTCATTGCAGATATGAGCCAAGACGTCGACCGGCTCAGTCTCATTGCCGAGCGTTTCTCAAAAATTGGTTCGGCCCCAAGTCTGCAGCCCACAGACGTCGTGGCCTCTGTCACTCACGCTGCCGACTATCTGCGCCGCCGCACCTCACGCCGTGTGACCATCACCGTCCATGCTCCCGCCACACCCATCATGGCTCAAATCAATGCGCCGCTCTTTGAGTGGGTCATTGAGAACCTTTGCAAAAATGCCGTCGACGCCATGAGTGGCGACGGCTCCATAGACCTCAGCCTGTCGGGCAATGACACCGATGTGTTGATTGAGGTGAGCGACACCGGCAAAGGCATACCCAAACAAAAATTCAAAACGGTGTTTCGTCCCGGCTACACCACCAAACGCCGCGGTTGGGGACTGGGCCTCTCTCTTGCCGCTCGTATCATTCGCGAATACCACCGCGGTCAGATTTTCGTCAAGTCGAGCACACTCGGCGTGGGCACAACCTTCTGCATTGTGCTGCATCGGTCGTGAGTCTGCCTTTTTCATTATCCTTCAAGCCTCCCCCACTCCTATATAATATATATAGTCAAACCTATGTCTCAAAAAACCTCCCTCATATCTTTCAGTCAGTCGTCTGCATGGCTTTGTCTTTTGGCGCTGTGCCTTGTCTTGGGTAGTTGTGGCAGCGTGGAGCGCACAGTGCGCCGTGCCGAGGCCGCCGAAGCCATTGGTGAGCATCTCGAGGCAGCCAATCTCTATCGCATGGCCTATCGAGCCACCCCCACCAAGCAACGTAGTCAGCGCGGCCTCTTGGCTTTTCGTATGGGCGAAGCCTGTCATCGCTATGGCAACTCGGCTCGAGCGCTCGGAGCTTACCGCTCGGCCGAGCGATATGGCTTCACCGACTCGCTCACCTACCTGCGTTTGGGGCAACATGCCGCATTGGCCGGCGACTATAAAGCTGCGGCAGACTATTACGCCAAATATCTTGACCACCATCCCGACGACGCTCTTGCCCGGGCCGGACTCTCGGCTGCCCAGACGGCTCCGGCCATCAAGGCTGCAGGCTCAGACTACACCGTCAGTCCCGACCGTTTATTTGGTGGCTCACGCTCAGACTATGCACCGGCTTTTGGCTCGCCCGACGGCTCCTCGCTTTTCTTCACCACCACCCGTCCGGCAGTCACCGGCAACGACCTCAGTGGCATCACCGGTATGAAAAACGGCGACATCTTTTTTTCTCGAAAAGACGAAAAAGGGGCATGGAAAAGCCCCGAGCCGGCAGAGGGCATTAACACCGAGCTTGACGAAGGTGCGCCTGCTTTCACCCCCGACGGCCAAACCATGTATTTCACAGCCTGCCCCACCGACGGCTCTTATCCGCGCATGGCCGAAATCAGACGGTCCACAAGAAGCGATGCCAAATGGAGCAAACCAGAAACCGTGAAACTCACAGCCGACACGCTTTCGAGTTATGCTCATCCGGCCGTGTCGCCCGACGGACGCTATCTCTATTTTGTTTCAGATATGCCCGGAGGCTACGGTGGCCTCGACTTGTGGCGTGCACTGATGGACAGTCATGGGCTTGGCAGCGTCGAAAACCTCGGTCCCGACATCAACACGCCCGGCGACGAGATGTTCCCCACGTTTCGGCCCGGGGGCGAATTGTATTTCTCTTCAGACGGCCGTTCACCATCGCTTGGCGGTCTCGACATCTACCGTGCCACTGAAGACACCGTCCACCACACCTGGACCGTCGCCCACCTGCCCTATCCCGTCAATAGTTCGGGCAATGATTTCGGCATGACCTTTGAGGGCATCTACAACCGTGGCTACTTCTCTTCGTCACGCTCCACCGGCGGTCGGGGATGGGACAAACTCTTCACCTTCAGCCGGCCCGAACAGGTGCAGAGTGTCAAGGGTTGGGTCTATGAGCAAGACGGCTACGAGCTCACCGATGCCACGGTCTATATGGTGGGCAATGATGGCTCAACCATCGCTTTTGGCGTGCGGCCGGACGGTTCGTTCGAACAGCGACTTGAGCCCGGTGTGAGCTATGTGCTATTGGCCACCAGCCCGGGCCATCTCAATTGCCGTGGCGAAGTGGTGGCCGACAGTGCCGAAATCACCCGTCAGACCGTCTTGCAATTTCCGTTGGCCTCCATCAGCATCCCTGTGCTCGTGCGTGGTGTCTATTATGCTTTCGACGACGATGTGGTCATCGAAACCTCGCGTCCGGCCCTTGAGCGTCTGGCCAATTTGTTGAAAGAAAACCCTCACGTCACCATCGAACTCTCTGCCCATTGCGACTGGCGTGGCTCCGACGACTACAACGACCGTCTCTCGCAGCGACGTGCAGAGAGTGTGGTGCGTTTTTTGAGCCAGCAAGGCATTGCCGCCGACCGTCTCACGGCCGTGGGCTATGGCGAGCGCCGTCCGAGAGTCATCACCAAAAAGATGGCCGAGAACTATGATTTTTTGAACGAAGGCGACACGCTCACCACCGATTTCATCCTACGGCTCACGCCCGAACAACAAGAAGTCTGCAACGCCCTCAACCGCCGCACAGAGTTTCGCGTGCTCCGCACCACATACGGCCTTTTCACCCCCGATGGCAAAATTCGGCCCGAAGCCTTGACGCCTCGTCGCGAAACTCAGCCATAACCCCTTAGCCCACCCCTTCGTCTATGCCCGTCATACCCATTCAAGACCTGTCAGCTCCGGAGTTGGCGCCATACAGCCGCCTCACAGAGGCTCAGTTGCGTGCACGCCTTTGTCCCTCTTCGGCACTCTTCATCGCCGAGAGTCCCAAGGTCATTCACACGGCACTCGAGGCCGGCATGGAGCCCGTTTCGATGCTTTGCGAAGAAAAACACATTGTCGGCGATGCCGCCTCTCTGGTGGAGCGAATGGGCCATCTGCCCATCTACACCGGCAGTCGCGAATTGCTCTCGTCGCTCACGGGCTACGTGATGACTCGCGGTGTGTTGTGTGCCATGCGCCGTCCGGCGCCACGAGCGCTCGAAGAGGTCGCCTGCGAGGCCGCCCGTGTGGTGGTGCTCGACGGCGTGACCGATTGGACCAATGTCGGTGCCATATTTCGCTCGGCTGCAGCGCTGGGTATAGATGCCGTGGTGTTGTCGCCCGACAGTTGCGACCCTTTGGTGCGTCGCGTGGTGAGAGTTTCGATGGGCAGTGTTTTTCTTGTGCCCTGGACGGTGACGGCCCATCCTCTGGCCGAGCTTCGTCGTGTGGGTTTCAAGACAGTGGCCATGGCCCTGACCGACCGCAGCATTTCGCTCGATGCGCCCTGTCTCAAACGCGAACCTCGTTTGGCCCTCATCATGGGCACCGAGGGCGACGGCTTGTCGGCAGAGACCATTGCAGCAGCCGACTATACCGTGCGCATTCCCATGCACCACGGCGTAGACTCGCTCAATGTCGCCGCTGCCGCCGCTGTGGCCTTTTGGGAATTGAGAA
>JAHAWW010000177.1 GCA_018383375.1 Prevotellamassilia sp.
TTGCCATCACTGGCGACACCGGAGCAGGCAAATCGACCATACTCGACGCCGTCTGTCTGGCCCTCTACGACCGGGCGCCACGATTTGAGGGAATGGAAAAACTCAGCTCCGACAACCTCAAACGACAAGAAGACCGCGCACAAGCCATGCAAGCCGGCGACGTCAGGGCCATGCTGCGCCGAGGATGCAAAGAGGGCTACACCACAGTCGTGTTTGCCACCCCCGACGGCGCACGATATGAGGCCGGATGGCAACTGCGCGTCAAACGCACAGGCACCTACGAAAAAGAGACACGCACACTGCGCCAACTCTCACCACGAAAAGAAACCATACCTGAAGGCGAAATCGCACAACGCATCACCGAAATCATCGGACTGGACTACACCCAATTCACCCGTACGGTCATGCTGGCACAAAATAGTTTTGCCACCTTCTTGCGCGCAAAAAAAAGCGAGAAGTCGGCATTGCTCGAGAAACTCACCGGCACCGAAATCTACGGACTCGTCTCGCAAAAAATCTATAGTCTGACGGCCGAAGCCACACAAAAGGCCGACAACCTGCAACACATCATTGCCGGCATACTACACGACCGACTCAACGACGACGAACTCAACAAACTACACGAAGAGCAAGCACTCCTCACCGCTTCCGTAGCCACCATCGAAGAGCGACAAACCCTCGTGGCCCAACAACTCGCATGGTTCGACGCCCACACGGAAGCCACACGCGAAGTGGCCGAACAAGAGAGCCGCTTTGCCGCCGTCAACAAGCAGTGTGCCGCCCTGCGCGCCGACCAACTGGCCCTGGCACGACACGATGAAGTGCTCAGCGTGCAACCGCTCTATCAAGAAATCATTATGCGCCGGCAAGACATCGACACCTATAGGCAAGCCGAAGACAAAGCCGCTGTCGAAATCGAAACCGTCAAAACTAACATCGAGAAGGCCCAACAAGACCACACACTTGCACTCGACGCAGCCGCACAAGCCGCCACACAACTGGCCCTGAGACGGCCAACCATCAGCCGCGGACACGTCTTGAGCGGCGAACTTAGCGAACTCGAAACCCAACTCAAGACGGCCGGCGAACAGACCAAGACGGCCACACTCATGCGCACCGAACGCTCAGGACGCGTCAAAGCAAAAAAAGAGCGACTCGACGAACTCCTCGCCCAGCTTGAAGCCACCACGCTCCACCAACAAGCCCTGTCGGTGCACCGCCTGATGTTTGAGAAATTCGACCTCATCAAAGACAAACTTATTGCCCTCAACGAGCAGACACGACTCAACGCCGAGAGCCACAAAAAGTTTGCCGAACTCGGCAAACGACAAACCGAAATCAAAGCCTCGTCTGAAAAAATCGAGAAACAGCAAAACGACAACGAAGATAAGATGAACACACTCAAGAGCGAGCTGTTCATCCACCGACAAAGCAATCAAGGACGCGACAGTGCCCTGCTTCAGCAACGTTTTGCCGACAACCGCAACCGACTGCTCAGTCTGCAACGCGCCAAAGCCCTCTGGATGCGCATCTCTGAAGGCTACGAACTCATCGAAGAGAAACGTAGCGCCGTCGGGCGCCTCAACACCTCACGCAACCAACTGCACAACGAAGCAGAAAAGGCCGAGAAGGCCCTTTTCGTGACCGAGGAGACCTTCAAACGCATGAATGTGGCACTCACCCTTAGCCAAAGCGAAAACATCGTTAAACTGCGCAAACAGCTCAAAGAGGGTACGGCCTGTCCCGTGTGTGGAGCCACACATCATCCCTATCACACAGAGACCGAGCGCGAACTTGGCGAACTGCTCAATAATCTTGAAAAAGAGTTCAACGATACAGCCGACGAGCTCAAAGACCGACGCGCCACGCTCGAAGCCATCAATCGAAAAATTGCCGAAACCGACGGCCGACTCACAGCCGAAAAGGCCAACCTCGAGGCCTATGAGAAACGACAACAAGCCGATGTCGACGAATGGCAAGCCTGCGCCTCACTCGACGCCTCATTTGCCGACTGCTCGCCAAGCGTCGCACGCGAAACGCGCAAACTCATGATCGACCTGCTCATAGAGAATACGCAACACACCGCCGAAGAAGCCGAAAAAGAACTGCAAAACTTCAACTTCCATCAAGGTCACATCAACCGCCTCAACGAACAGATTGCCACACTCGAAGCCGAAATGGCCAACAACCGCGCCCGACTCGACGACCTGCGCACACAACGACGCATCGCAGCCGTGGCTGCTGAAGAGACCGAACGCATCATGACGCTCTCAGACCGCTCTTGCGGCGAACTCTATACCGACCTCGACGAAATGATAACCCTCTCGGGGTGGTTCACTGAGTGGAAAAACAATCCCGACGGCTTCCGACTGAGACTCTCTGACCTCCACAACGACTGGACCAAAACCACCAAGGCCAAAGACACTATGCAGCGCAGCGAGGCCTTGATGCGCGAAGAACTCAAAGCCGAAGAGGCCGGACTGGCCGAGGCACACCAACATCTGGACGAGGCCGCCGACCGAGAGAAGGCCATCGGCGAAAAGCTCAAAGACAAACGCGAAGAGCTCAAAAGCCTCTTCGGCGACATCACGCCCGAACAAGAAGAGAGCCGGCTGCAGGCCCAAATCGCCAAGGCTAATGCCCATGAGGCCGAAACCCGAAAGACCTACGACCAAGCGGCGGGACAACTCCGCACACTCGAAGGCAAATTGCAAACACTACAGACCAACCGCCAACAAAGTCAGGAAGAGCATCGCGAAAAAACAACCCAACTCGACCTTTGGATACTGAAATTCAATGCCGACCACTCGCCCATGCAGTTTGCCGAACTGGAAAGCATCTTTTCCGACCCACGCGACTGGAACGCGCTGCGACAACGGCTCGACGCGCTTAAAGAACAGCGCACACTGGCTGAAAAAGCGCTCGAGGAAGCCCGACACAAGTTGCTCTTGCTGCAAAGCCGCACCGACAGGCCCTCACAAACGGGCGCCGAAACCCGCGAAGCGCTCACGCAGACTGCCACCCAACTCGACACTCAACGCCGCCAAGCAGCCGAGCGCCTTATGGCCATCAACCTGAGGCTGCAACAACACGACAGCTGTCTGGCACAGGCGGCCCAATATGACGAGGCGCTGAAAGACGCCAATAACGACGCCGAGGAGTGGAAAAGACTCAACGACCTGCTGGGTAGCGCCGACGGTCGCAAATTCCGCGAACTGGCGCAAAGCTATACTTTTGGCTTCCTCGTGGAACAGGCCAACTGCCATCTCAAACAGCTCACACCACGCTATGAACTGAGTCACATACCCGGCACTTTGGTGCTCGAAATCATCGACCGCGATATGTTTGACGAACACCGCTATGTGAGTTCACTCTCAGGCGGCGAAACCTTTGTGGTGAGCCTGGCTTTGGCCCTCGGACTGGCTTCACTCTCAAGCCAAAGCCTCAACATCGGCAGCCTCTTTATCGACGAAGGGTTTGGCAACCTCGACCGCGCCTCGCTCGACCTCGTCATGCTGGCGCTCTCCAACCTCGAGACCCATCAAGGCCGCAAAGTGGGCGTCATCAGCCACACCGACCAGATACGCTCGCAGATTAGTCCGCAAATCCGCTTGGTCCGTCTGCCCGGCGAGGGACGCAGCCGCATTGAGGTGGGATAAAACCGGCAATGCCCCTACCCTGCCAATTTGCAAATATTTTCAAGAAATAAGGCGCATTATGCAATAATATTCGTATTTTTGCGCCAAAATCGCATAAAATATGAATATTCCCGAGATAACGGCGGCCGAAGCCGCTGCGATGATAAACCATGGCGACTGGATTGGCGTGGGCGGTTTTGGCCCGGCCGGCGCGCCCAAGAGCATCACTCCGGCCATAGCAGCCAAGGCCCGCGCTGAGCACGAAGCCGGTCGGCCTTTTAAGGTGAACATTGTGACGGGCGCCTCAATTGGGGCCAGCTGCGACGGCGAACTGGCGGCTGTGGATGCCATCGACCGCCGTCTGCCTTTTTCGGTCAATCCGGAAATCCGAAAGGCCTACAACAGCGGCCGCGTGCGCTACACCGACCTCAATCTCTCAGACAACGCCACCTTCTTGCGACAGGGCATCACCGGACCGGTGGACTGGGGCATCATAGAGGCTTGTGACATCCAAGAGGTGCATGGCCGCATACGCATTTACCTGACGGCGGGCATCGGCATTGCGCCGACCATCACCCACATGGCACGACGCGGCGTCTTCATCGAGCTCAACACGTGGCACTCCACCAAACTCATCGGCATGCACGACATCTACGAGATTGAAGCCCCGTGGTATCGCTCGCCCATCCGCATCACCCAGCCGGTGGAAATCATCGGCATGCCCTACATCGAGGTGTCGCCCGAACACATCTTAGGCATCGTCACCACCCATCAGCCCGACGAGGCCCGTTCCATGACGCCGGCCACGGCCGTGACCAACAACATCGGACAACACACGGCCGATTTTCTCGTGCAGAATATGCGCGACGGTTTCATCAATAGCAAAAAACTCATCCTTCAGAGCGGTGTGGGCAGTGGGGCCAATGCCGTGCTTGGCGCGTTGGGCAACTGTGCCGAAGTGCCCGACTTCAACATCTACACGGAGGTGCTTCAAGAAGAGCCGCTGCGACTCATTCGCGAGGGACGCGTGGTCTCTGCCTCGACGGGAGCGCTCACCATCTCGCCCGAGCATCTGCAAGAGCTCTACAAAGACATCAACGCCTTCCGCGGCCGTTTGCTCATCCGTCCGTCTGAGATTTCAAACTGCCCCGAAATCATTGCCCGACTCGGCATCTGCTCGCTCAACACAGCCATTGAGGTGGACATCTACGGACACGTCAACAGCACGAAAATATCGGGCACGAAAATGATGAACGGCGTGGGCGGCTCGGCCGACTTCACCTGCAACGCCATGCTGGCCACGTTCACCTGCGGTTCGACGACGAAAGAAGGCAAAATCAGTAGCATTGTGCCCTTCTGCTCACACGTGGACCACACGGAACACTATGTCGACGCCATCGTCACAGAGTATGGCGTGGCCGACCTCCGCGGCAAATCAGCACTCGAAAAGGCTGAGGCACTCATTGCCATCGCCCACCCCGACTACCGTCCGCTGCTCAAAGACTATCTCAAATTGGCCGAGCGCTATGGCGGCCACACCCACCACGTGCTCAACGCAGCCTTTGCCATGCACGACACCTATCGCCGCAAAGGCGACATGCGCTTGACAGACTGGGCTGAATATATCAAAGAGTGACGCCTCCCCCACCCTTTGGCAGTCACGACACACCATTGGGCCGTTTTGTCTTTTTCTCCGCGAGGCAGAAAGGCTATTTTTGAAGTAAGCAAAAAGAAGAGGTCTCGCCACAAGGCCTCTTTTTCTTATATTCAGACCGTTACGGCGATAAGGACAGTTTTTGCGGACCTTATGACAGGAAAAACAGGGCTTATGACCGCATTGCTCCGACGCCATGCAGCCGCCCTAAAGTCGATTTCCGGCCTCACCGGACCTTAAGAAAATCGCATTTAAGTCAAAAAACAATAAAAAAAGCGGGGTTGAATGTCACGAAAGGGCGGCTTTTTGTCTGTTGAGAAAACAGGCCACACGCCCGTCGACGCAAAAATCGGACATTGTGACGCTTACGTTCATTTTTTAGTGACCACTTGAAATAAAAATTGTAATTTTGCGCCGACTGAAACAATACATTAGCAACAAAACAATTTATGGACAAACTGAGTTACGCCCTGGGCATCGTCATCGGCCACAACCTCAAGGGGCTCAACATTGAAACAATCAACAGTGCTGACTTTGCCGAGGCCGTTCAGGCCGTGATTAGCGGTCAGAAACCGGCTATGGCAGACGCCGAGGCCCAACAGATAGTGAACCAATTCGTCACCGAGCAACAAGAAGCCCAAAGCCGTGCCGCACGCGCTGAAGGTGAGGCTTTCCTCAAAGAGAATGCCGGCAAAGAGGGTGTTGTCGTGCTGCCCAGCGGCCTACAATACACGGTGTTGCGCGAAGGTCAGGGCCGCCAGCCCAAAGCCTCAGACAGCGTGAAATGCCACTATGAAGGCACACTGACCAATGGCACGGTGTTTGACTCGTCATATCGTCGCGGCGAACCCGCCACATTCCCCCTCGGCGGTGTCATTGCCGGCTGGACCGAAGGTCTCCAACTGATGAAAGAAGGTGCCAAATTCCGCTTCTTCATCCCCTACAATCTGGCCTATGGCGAGCGCGGTGCCGGACAGAGCATTCCGCCCTATGCAGCCCTCATCTTCGACGTAGAGCTGCTTGAAGTCGTTTAATATCAAAACTCAAAACATAACTTCACATGAAAAAGATTTTCACTGTCGCTTTGGCAGCAGGTGCCCTTATGCTGACCGCTTGCGGCGACAACACGCCCAAACCCCAATTAAAGAGTGCCGGCGACACCATCAGCTATGAACTCGGTATGGCCAACGCACCCAGCGAGGCCGAACTCAAAATGTATCTCAGCGACCCCCGCACGGGTAGCGACTCAGCCTATATTGAAGAGTTCATGAAGGGCTTCAAAGAGGCTATCCAAGCCAGTGGCGACAAAAAGAAGGCCGCCTACTACGCCGGTCTGCAGGTGGGCTCTCAATTCAAAACGACCATCCAACAAGTGGAAGGTGCCATCTATGCCGACGACTCCACGAAGCACCTCAGCATGAAAAACTTCCTCGCCGGATTTAAAGACGGAATGGGCGGCAAACGCACCCACCTCAAGATTGACGGCAAACTCATCGACCGTCAAATGGCCGCTATGGACGTGAACGACCGCATCAACAAAGAAGCCGCCGCTGCCGCACAAAGAAAATACGCTGACAACAAAGAGCAATCCACGAAGTTTATCGAAAACAAAAGCAAAGAAAAAGACGTCAAAAAACTCGAAGGCGGCACGCTCTATAAAGTCTTGACAGAAGGCACAGGCGCCACGCCCAAAGACGGTCAGCGCGTCAACGTCATCTATGAAGGCAAACTCACCGACGGCACCGTGTTTGACGCCTCGGCCCAGCACCCCGGTCCCGACGGCAAGAGCAATCAGATGGTCGTAGGCCAAATGATTGCCGGCTTCAACGCTGCCCTCAAAGCTATGCCCGTGGGCTCTACATGGGAGATTTACATCCCCTATGAACAGGCCTACAACGACCAGCAATCGCCCGTCATCAAGCCCTACTCAGCCCTCATCTTCACCGTGACGCTCGTGAGCATCGACGAGGACAAAGCGAACGCCAACTAACCCCCTAAGACAACGCAAAAATGACTTACAAATCTATTTTGGTCTTGGCGCTTTGCGTGGGCTGCTTGAGCGCTCAAGCACAAACGCAACGCAAACGCAAAGACGTCAAGCCCATCACGACAGAAGCCACCGTGAAACCGGTAGACGGCAAAGACTTTAGCTATGCCATGGGTGTGGCCGAAAGCGAGTCGCTCAAGGCTTATCTCATGCAGCGTGAAGGTCTCGACAGCCTGCAGGTGATACAGGCCGCACAAGCACTGGCCACATCGCAACGCCTCTCTGAAGCCGAACGCAAAAAAGCTCTGGCCTATGCAGCCGGACTGAAAATCGCCATGATGAACGAGACCAACGTCTTGCCTGCGCTCAACCAGACCGCCACAGGCAAAAAAGACACCACCTATACCGACTTGGCCATCTTCACACGCGGCCTCTGCGACGGACTCATGCAACAAAACACCATCAGCGCCGACTCGGCCCGCAAAGTGGCCGACCAGCAGGTGAACTATTACCGTCAAGAACTCAAACGCGCCAACACGGCTTTCTTGACCAACAATGCCAAGATTAAAGGCGTCAAGGTGCTGCCCAGCGGGTTGCAATACCGCGTCATCACACAAGGCACAGGAGCCGTAGCCACCGACACCACCGACGTAGAGGTAAACTATGAGGGTAAACTCATAGACGGCACGATTTTTGACTCTTCATACCAACGCGGCAAAACAGCCACCTTCAAGCCCACACAGGTGATTAAGGGTTGGACAGAAGCGCTCAAAATGATGCCCGAAGGCTCAACCTGGGAACTCTTCATCCCCTACGACCTCGCCTACGGCGAGCGCGGCAACCAAAACATCCCGCCCTTCGCCACCCTTATCTTTAAGGTGGAAGTGGTCAAGGTGAAACCGTAAGAGACTGCCCTACTCTCTTTCGAGAAAATCATTAACAACAAACGGCTCCGCAAACCGAAAAGGCAGGCGGAGCCGTGTATATTTTTCACTATGCGGCGTGACCGAAAGTGACGGAATGTGACCCAACCGTCCAATCACAGCAATCGCCTCATTATCTAACGTTTACAGGCGCGTGATTGGGTGATTGGAGAAAAGGCAACATTTTGGGGGAAAGAGAAGGGGCGTTTGTCGGCTTTTATAAATAAAGCAGCGTTTATATTATGGTCGAGGAAATAATGGTAGGAAACATACCAGGAGAGGCAATATAGTCGGTGCATTAGGAGGGAATTATTAAACGTTTTTATCCATAATCTACCGCTCAGTGTGCCGAGCCTGTCTGCCAGATTTAAGGGAGCTATAAATAAGCCCGGGCCTGATGACCCGGGCTATTATGTGACGCCCTTAGCGGGCTTTATGAGGGCGCTCAAACTTTGACTAATCATCTTATGGTGTAACCACAGACAAGCACCCCGGCGTTTTCAATGTTTCCTACCCTCAGAACGGGAAGAAGAGCGGAATGGTGAGCACAGCCACTACGCCCATAATGATTTGTAGGGGCAAACCCACCTTGACATAGTCCATAAAGGTGTAGTGTCCGGCATTCATCACCATGGCATTGGGCGGCGTACAAATCGGCGTGGCGAAACAAGCCGAAGCGGCCACTGCAGCAGCCATCATGAAGGCTTGAGGATTGCAGCCGGCACCTTCAGCGGCCTCCCAGGCAATGGGAGCCACGAGGATGGCCGTGGCCGAGTTGCTGATGAAGGTGGAAAGCAACGAGGTGACCACATAGACACCGGCCATAATGGCCAGAGGACCCATGTTGCCGAGTGAGCCAACGAGCGTCTCGGCGAGCCACTTGGAAATGCCCGTATTGCTGAGCGCCGCACTCATCGGCATCATACCGGCAATCAAGACGATGCTTTCCCATCCAATCATTTTATAAGCGCCGTCAACGCTGCGCGTACAGCCCGTCAACACCATGAGCAGACCGGCTATGATGACGGTGGCGACAGAAGGCACACCAATCTGTTTCTCAAAGACCATCGCCAACACCATGGCCACCATAATAAACGCCGCAATGGGCGCCTTGTGGTCGAGCGCCACATTCTCGGCTGTCTCATCAGGGCGGCCAATGACAAGCCATTCACGCGTCTTTTTGGCGAGGCTCTCAATGCCTTTCCAGCGACCGTGTACCAAAAGCATGTCGCCCGTGCAAATGAGTTCGTCAGAGATGTTTTCGAAGATGTAACGGCCGCCACGTTTGATGGCGAGAACATTGAGACCGTAACGCTCACCAAAGTTGGCTTTTTTGAGCGGACGGTTGATAAGGGCAGATTCGGGCGTTATGAGCACTTCAGCGAGGCCAATCTCATAGAAGTCCAACTTGGCCTTTCCGGAGCGCTCAGCGTCTTCAAAAACCTCTAAATTGAGGTGCGCAGCCATCTCGTCCACATTCGAGCGACGACCAAGTACATAGAGCGTGTCGCCTGCCGTAAAAATCGTTTCGGGGCGCACCAGTTCTTGTGTGACACCCGAGAAGAGGCTGTGGCCTGCGCGGCGCACCTCGAGAACGGTGACACCATAGCGCGAGCGGAGTTCGAGTTCGCCCA
This sequence comes from Prevotellamassilia sp., assembly GCA_018383375.1. Classification (GTDB taxonomy): domain Bacteria; phylum Bacteroidota; class Bacteroidia; order Bacteroidales; family Bacteroidaceae; genus Alloprevotella. The sequence continues at coordinate 9,837 of JAHAWW010000177.1, forward strand.
CGGTCTTGCCCTCGATAAGGGCGTGGCCCTGCTTAGTCTGAAGGCGGAAGACGCAGTCGTTGATGTGGTATTCGTGAAGCAGGCCGGCGAGCGATTTGTCGTCGTCTTTTGGGGCACCGTCGCGGCCTTTTTTGTTCAAAAACCATCGGCAAAGCGGCCAGAGACAAATCATGCCGACAAGGAGGCAGATGATGCCAATCGGCGTGAATTCAAAGAAAGAGAACTGGGGCTTGTTGTGGTCGGCAAGGTAGCCGCTGACGATGAGGTTGGGCGGCGTACCGATGAGGGTCAGGATGCCACCCATCGAGCTGGCAAAGGCGAGGGGGATGAGGAGCTTGGACGGGCTGATACCGGCTGTCTTGCACATGGCCAAGATGATGGGGAGCAAGAGGGCCACGGTGCCGGTGTTGCTCACGAAGGCAGCCACGACAGAGGTGACGAGCATAACGAGGAAAAACAAGCGCTTCTCGTCTGTGCCTGCAAGATGGAGCAGGCGGCCACTGATGATTTTGGCCAAGCCGGTTTGGAAGACGGCGCCACCCACGACAAAGAGTCCCACCATCATGATGACGGCTGAGTTGGAGAAACCGGCAAGGGCTTCTTTGGAGTCAATGACACCCGTTGCCAAGAGCATGGCGGTGGAACAGAGCGCAATGATGTCGGAGCGCACCTTGCTGAACATAAATGCCACAATGGTGGCGGCAAAGGTGGCAAGCGTGATGATAACTTTCACGGTCTGCGGGTCGGAAAGGTTTATGCCCGCAATTGTAGATAAAAACATGTGACTTAAGGTAAGTAATGCGTTAATTGTCAAAAACTCTGCTAAATTAAGCCGAAACGGTGAAACGACCAATTTATCCAGACTTTTTTTGCGCAGACGGGGTGTGAAGTGGCATGGAGTGGGGGAGGACCCGTGTCGAGAAGGCGTCAAACACACACGAAAAAAGCGCCCGCCACACTGTTCTGAGTGCGACGGGCGCGGTTTATGGGTTAAGACTTATCGCGGTTTATTTCACGATGAAGGTCTTGCCTTTCTGGATGTAGAGACCCTTGGCGGGGTTCACCACGCGGCGACCACTGAGGTCGTAGATGGTGGCATCGGCGGCGTTGTCAGCCTCGATGGCGTTGCCCAGAGAGGTGGGGATGTCGCCTGCGGGTTTCAGACGCCAAGCGTTGATGAACTGACCATCGCTGGTGTTATAGGTCTGGATGCTACCAGAAGTTTCCTCACCGGTGCCTACGCCCTTCTTGGCAGCGAGGGTGATGATTGAAGCACCATAGTTGTGACGGATGTAGTAGGCGGCAGGAGTGTCTACAGACTTGAAGAGTTGGAAGGGAGCCTTCTCGCCCACGGCGCAGATATCACCATCTGCAAGTTCTTCAACCGTACCGTTATAGAGCACGGCACCGAGTGAAGCGAAGCGGAAGCCGGCGATGGCGTTCTGTTTGGCTACGTTGCCAATAAGGTAGGTGGTATCGCTGACAGCTTCAAATACCCACTTGTAGGCGTCGTTGTCGGGCTGGAGTGCGTTCCACACTACAGAGTCGTTATCGTTGGCATAGATGGCGTAAGACACACCGGGTTGTTTTTCAACGAAGCCCTTGAAGCCGCTGATGAGGTAGTAGGTCTTGCTGGCATCGAAGGCGATGGTGTCTTGTGCGGCAAGGTCGGCAATAGCGTCTTGTGCGTCGACGAGGTTTTTGGCCTCGATGGCGGCCTTGAGATCGGCGAGCTGTTCGGCGGTCCAGCCACCTACGCAGCCTTCAGCACCGAGATAGTTCTTGATGGGAGCCCACTTAATGGCGTCGATGTCTTCTTGAGTGACTTCGGCGAAGGTAATGACACTACCGCCATCGGTGAGCGACCAGCTGCTGGCCCAAAGTTTGAGCAATGCGCCACTTTCGAAGTGGTTCATAGCAGCGCTGCTACCGGCTACGAAGGAGAAGCCGGCACCGTTCTGGATGATGTTGAAGGTGTCGACTGCGGCTTCGATCAGTGCGATGTCGTCGCTGGAGCCGAGTGTCACTTGAGCGCCGTCGGAAATATCGGCGGTGTAGGCCATAAGGGTGGCACCTTTGGCTTTGTTATAGAGCGATACGCCTGAAGCCAAGTCGCCGGTGAAGGCCCAGAGGTAGTTGTTGATGCTGTCAGTGTCGATGGTTGAGCCAATCTTCACGTCGTTGCTATCGTCGGTCACATAGATGTAGTTGCCACCGCGAATCTTCATGGTGTAGAAGTGGGTATCGGCGGCAAAGGCGCCATCGGCGATGGTGGTGGGCACGAAGGGCAGACCGTGGGTGGGATCGTAAGTGTAATGCAACTCAATCAGCACATCCTCGGTGATGGTGTAGTTGCCATAAGTGGCAGCGTCGTCTGCGTTGAGTACATAGCCAATACCTACGACGTCTTCAGAGGGCAATACAAACTGAGTGCCCTGCTGGTAATAGCTT
>JAHAWW010000178.1 GCA_018383375.1 Prevotellamassilia sp.
TGGCGCGATTTGCTCGACGGGTAGCTCACCGACTTGATGTACTCATAGACGGCCTCGGGTGTGGCCGACGCCAACGCTGAGGCCGTCGGGAAATCGCGGAAAAGCGGTGGCGTCACCTGGTTCACCCGCTTGTCGGTACACTGGGCCGAGAGCACCACCGCCACGAGCAGATGAAACGGCGAGTCGTAGTGCAACTCTGTGTCCACAGCGCCCATGCTCTTGTCGAGACGGTCGATGACGGTGGTGATTTTTTCGCTCCTTCGCATAACTTATTGTGTGAGTTCAGAGAGACGGCTGATGTATTTGCCCAAGATGTCAAACTCAAGGTTCACCACCGTGCCCACCTTGATGGCGTGAAAGTTGGTGTGTTGGAGTGTGTAGGGAATGATGCACACGGTGAAACTGTCGGTTGTGGGTCGGCACACGGTGAGGCTGACGCCGTTGACGGTCACGCTGCCCTTGTCGACGGTGAAATAGCCGCGGCGTGCCATCTCCGGCGAGTAGTCATGGGTGAAGGTGAAAAGGCGGCTGCCGTCGGCCTCTTCGATGTTGGTGCAGCGGGCTGTGGTGTCTACATGGCCCTGCACGATGTGGCCGTCGAGTCGGCCATTCATCATCATGCTCCGCTCCACGTTGACCTCATCGCCCACGTTGAGCAGACCGAGGTTGGAGCGTTGAAGCGTTTCGTCAATGGCGGTGACGGTGTATTGGTGGTCGTCGTGGTGGGTCACAGTGAGGCACACGCCGTTGTGAGCCACACTTTGGTCGGTTTTGAGTTCGTGCGCAAAACTGCAAGTGAGCGTGATGTGCAGATTGCCGCCGTCGCGCGCCAGTGCCACCACGCGCCCTGTTTCTTCTACAAAGGCGGAAAACATAACTGAGGAGTAGTCTGTTTGAAGAGGATAATGGTGTTTATTTTTTCTCAGCTTGTGGCGTATGTGCCGTGTCTTCAGAGCCTTCGCTCAGCAGGTCGGTGCCCCAGTGGGTGGAGGCCAGACGCTCTTCGCGACGTTTCACCTCTTGAGCTTTTTTGGCATAGATAATCATGCGCAGCGACTGGCTGTAAGAGAAATAGTTCCACATCCAGTTGAAGAGCACAATCATCTTGTTGCGCACGCCGAGAATAGAGCGCAGATGGACGAGCAACCACATCACCCAAGCCCAGAAGCCGGCCATCTTCACTTTTTTGAATTCGGCCACGGCCTTGTTGCGGCCCACGGTGGCCATGGTGCCGAGGTTGCGATAGCGGAACGGACGCATCTCTTTGCCTTTGTCGAGTTGGTGCAGGTT
>JAHAWW010000180.1 GCA_018383375.1 Prevotellamassilia sp.
GTCAATGCCAATGCCCAGCTTGATGTGCGCCACCTGCAACCCGAAGACGACATTGTGCAAAACAACTGGCCGGAAGGTTGGTACATCCCTACCGCCGAAGACCTTCGTTTGCTCTATACCAACACCACCATATCGTCGCAAACCGTCGATGGCAGGAAGTGGATTAAACTCACCGGTAAAAACGGCTACGAAGACAAAAGCATCCTCATCCCGCCCACGGAATACCTCGACAACACCGCCAACAACCCCAAATGGGGCACAGCCGCCTACCTGCACAGCGCCACAGTCGGTGCCCGAGGCAACACCTCCTATGCACCCTATACGGAATACGTGCTCAAACTCACCACCTCAGCCGGTTCGCTTCTCTCCACCGCCGGTCGTCCCACGGGTTTTATGCTCCGCCCCGTGAAGTATGTCAGGGTGGAGTAAAACACAATATATTCTTCTCCCCCCCAAATTGTTGCCTTTTTCCCAATCACCCAATCACGCGCTTCTATCTCATTGTGGCTTAGCCTGTTGCTGTGATTGGATGCTTCAGTCACGTTCAGTCACATTCTTGAAGATCCTATTTGTAAGCGTTTGTTCAAATCCCGCGGTCAGATGTGACATAAATAATTGGGGAAACATACTCATAAACTTTTGCCGTGACATATTTTGGGCTATAAAGCCTCAATCTCACTCTTCGTCGCCATACATAGGGGCGACGCGGCCGCGCATAAGGACAGAAGTGGCCGGCTTAAGGACAGTCATTGTTCCCCTTATTCCCGTAAGTGTCTGAATATAAAAAGAAGAGACCCTTTTGAGGCCTCTTCCTTTTTTTCTATATCTCAAAGATAATATCTTGGCGACGCAGGTCAAAAGACAATTACGGTCGCGCTTTCGGGGCAGTTTTATTTAATCACTAGTGCGCGGTCGATGAGGTCGGCCAGCGAGGCGAAGTGTGCGCGTGTGGCACGGTCGGCTCCGGCGGTGGATGTCAGGCGCTTGCGCAGGTTTTTGAGCGCATAGAGCACGTCGGCACGGGCGGCCTTGGTCGGGGCAGCCGTGGTGAAATAGGTGGTCAAGGCACCGATATAACTGCGTTGCAGGGCTTGGCGGTATGAGGTGACGGCCTTGCCGCTGCGCAATTCGCTGAACAGCATACGCTCCACGTCGGAGAGCACGTCAGAGAGCGGATAGGTGGCGGTGAGGCGCTCCAGTGATGCGGCCGAGAAGAGGCGGTTCATCACGTTGGTGCCAAAGCGCTCGGTGATGGTCGACGGGTCGGGCGAGAGGCGATGGATGTAGGGCACGTCGATGAGCCAAGTGGGCTCGGTGAAGATGTGGCGGTTGATGAAATCGAGTGCACGTTCTTGTTTTTCTCTCGGCGTATCGGCATAGATGTCGCCGGTCTCGTCGATGGTCTTGTAGGTCATCATAACGCCACCGATGTTGTTGGCCACGTGGAAGGTGTAGCGCATGAACTGGCTGACAACGTTGTCGTAGACGCCTTTGAGGCCCGAGAGGTTTATGTCGTTCGACTGGTAGGTCCATTCGGGCAGGTTGGGCATCATGCGTTGCAGGTTTTTGATGCCGTAGTCGCTCGACTTGACGGCGTCGTCGCCGAGGTCTTCGGTCTGGCAGCGCGGGTCGTTGGTGCGGTTGGTCTCGCCGT
>JAHAWW010000181.1 GCA_018383375.1 Prevotellamassilia sp.
TTGAGGCACCATATTTGAAAGCATTCTCGATGAAAGTCAAGAAAATCATGGGCGGAAGCTCCACCGCCGGATTGTCCACGGCAAAATCCCGTTCCACCTGCGTATGGCTGTCGAGCCGGATGAGTTCGAGGTCAATGTAGTTGTTGATATAGTCAATCTCTTCGCCCACCGAAACCCTGTCGCGCTCGGCCGTGATATAAGTGTATTGAAGCAGTTCGGTGAACTTCACAAAAGCGTCTTCGGCTTTTTGCGAGGTGCCAATCACAAGGCTGTAGAGCGAGTTTAGCGTGTTGAAGAGAAAGTGTGGATTGATTTGTGCCTTCAGTAACGACAGCTCAGCTTTGTTGCGCTGGTTTTCGAGAATGCTTTGTTGCAACTTACGGCTGTAAAGCTCTTTGATGAATGCCACTGTGAGAGAATAGCCAATGACCACCGAGAACATAAACCACAGGCTGATGGCCATATTGTAGTTGCGCACCCGCGTTTGGTATTCGCTCATGGAGGGGATGACGAAGTTCACCTCTGGCAGCGGGAAACACGTGAGCAGGTAGGTGAGCACCCCCAGCGTGACGGCAATCACTGTCAAGCGCCGATAACTCCGTGAGAGAATAAGGCTGGGCAGACGCAGGGCTTTGGTGGCAAAATAGCAGCCATAAAGATAGACCACGGCCAAAGCCGTAAAAGCCGGCGAAAAGTTCCACCAATAGTGCGGCGGACCCCAAACCACCAGCAACGGCATAAAAATGAGACCGAAAAACAGGTCGAAAATCAGATTGGTCTTGATGTCGAGCGATTTCATGGTTGTAAAGATATTGAAAGGTGAGCGCAATAAGCTTGCTTAGATTGCCGAGCCGCATCCTATCTTATGTAAAGATAGTGAAAGGTGAGCACAAAAAACTTGCTTAATTGTCCAACCGCATTTTATCTGTTGCAAAGTTAATCCTTGTTCGTACAAGCCACCAAATCGAGCGGCCTACATTCATTGACACAATTATGCATTCTGTTGACAATCGTTTTGATGGGGAATAAACTAACCGCTATTTTTGCATTGTCAAACCCAAACAACACAATTATGAAAACAAGACATCTCATCATCTCTGCAGCTACATTATGTATGCTTGTGGCTTGCGGGGGCAACAACGAACAGACTCAGCAAACACTCGAGGAAGTATCTAAGCAAGAACTTGCCCAAGCGCTCGCCGAGCGCGACAGCCTCTTGGCTCTCGTGGGCGATGTGGCTATCGGGCTTGAACAAATCAAACAGCTCGAAAACATCATGACCGTCGCCGTCGCACATCCGGAAACGGCCGGCAAGCAACGGGCACAAATCATGGCCGACATCGCCAGCCTGAAAGAAAGCGTGCAGCAACGCAAAAAACAACTCGAAGCTCTCGAAACCAAACTGGGCAAATCGACCATCAACAACAAGACCCTGCAACAGACAGTCAAGGCCCTACGCGAACAGATAGACACACAAATGGAAGAAATTGAGTCGCTCAAACAGCAGTTGGACGAGGCCAATAAAAACATCGCCGGACTTAAAACCGAGGTCGACTCGCTCGGCACAACCGTCGAGACCGTCACCGGAGAGCGCAACGCCGCACGCGAAGCTTCTGTCAAACTCGAAAATGCCCTCAACACTTGCTATTATGTCGTGGCCACCAAAAGCGAACTCAAACAGGCCGGCATCATCGAGACTGGCTTCTTGCGCAAAACCAAACTGATGAAGGCCGATTTCGACCGCGGACAATTTGTCATCAGCGACAAGCGTATGCTCAACACACTGCCGCTCAAGGCCGCCAAAGTCAAAATCCTCACCAATCATCCCGAGGGCTCGTATGAACTGCTCGACGAAGGCGGACAAAAGACCATCAAAATCACCAACGCCCAGCAATTCTGGAGCCTGTCCAATTATCTCGTGGTGCAGAAAAACTAAAAACTAAAACACAAAACAACTAAACTCGACTATGCCGGGTCGGGGTGGGGGTGCCGTAAAGGTTCGTGGCCCCTGCCCCGACTTCGTTTTTTTGGGCGCAAAAGGCCGACTCCTATACCCCCAAAATGTTGCCTTTTTCCCAATCACACAATCACACGCCATCTAACGCGCTGATTGTCTTTGTTTTGTGGTGATTAAACGCTTCAGTCACGCCAATCACACATTCTCCCAGGTCTTCGATGCCAATTGCTTTGAAAAATGTACCAACGTTGAATACGTGTTGAGTCAAACGAGGGCAGGATGGGGGGAGTGTGAGCAAGGCTCAGCCAATGTTCAAAAACGGCCTTTTCACTCACTCGGTCGTGAGGTCGGCAAAGTCTGGAATGTCTTGCAAAAACTGCGTGCGTCCGGCGGCATAGTCCATGCGGCAGGCATAGTGGGTCAGGCCGTTAGAGACAAAAAGATAGCGTGCACGCAGAGCGTAATTGTAGGAGGCTATTTGGCGAAAAACGGCCTCGGTGATGGCCACAGTCGGCGCCTTATATTCCACGATGACCAATGGCTGCGCCGTACCGCGGCTGTAGACCACCGTGTCGCAGCGGCGGGTCACACCGCCCAGCGTCACGCCCACCTCGTTCATCATCAAAGCCGACGGGAAATGCTTGTGGTGGAGCAAAAACGACACAAAATGCTGCCGCACCCACTCCTCGGGAGTGAGCGCCACAAACTTGGAGCGCAAAACGTCAAACACCATCAGACGCTCGCCTTCGCGTGTCGTTTTTATATCTGCTGCGGGCAGGTTTAATGAAATCATTTCCTTATTTTTGCAAAACTTAGGCTGCAGCCCCGATAAGGTTCTGCGGCAAACAAGCAAAACGTCGAGGCCATCCAATAGACCACGTTCACGTTGTCGGCCACCGGCTGTTTCGCTGCAAAAATACATTTTTTCTATGGTTAAGAAACAAGACATCGTGGGCAATTGGCTCGTCAGATATACCAAAACGCCCCTCGAAAAGTTCGGTTCACACATCCTGCTCACCAACTTCAACAACTACGTCGACATCTTTTGCGACCTGATGGGCATCAATAAGCCGGACTTTTCAGCCAATATGCGCGTGGCTACGGCCGGCGACATCACCATTATCAACTTCGGCATAGGCAGTCCCAATGCCGCACTCATCATGGACCTCTTGAGCACCGTCAGCCCCAAGGCTTGTCTGTTTCTTGGCAAATGCGGAGGCATCTCCGAAAAGACCCATCTGGGCGACTACATCCTGCCGCTGGCCGGCATACGCGGCGAGGGAACGTCAAACGACTATCTCCCACCAGAGGTGCCCTCACTCCCGGCCTTTATGCTGCAACGTGCCGTGTCTACTGCCCTGCGCGACAACAGCCACGATTATTGGACCGGGACGGTCTACACCACCAACCGCCGCGTGTGGGAACACGACGAACGCTTCAAAAACTATCTCCGCGAGACACGCGCCATGGCGGTCGACATGGAGACGGCCACACTCTTCACCTGCGGCTTTTGCAACCACATCCCCACTGGCGCACTGCTGCTCGTCTCTGACAATCCGATGGTGCCGGAAGGCATCAAAACCGAAGCGAGCGACAACAAAGTGACCGCTCAATATGCCGCCACACACGTGCGCATTGGCATCGAAGCCCTCAAACTCATCATCGGCGAGCGCAAAACCGTGCGCCACCTCAAATACGAATGGTAAAAGCCGCTATCTGCCTTGCCCACACAGCCACCAGCCGCTCAAAAAACTTCCCCAAATGGCCAAAACTTCTTATAGTGCTTCAAACCGAAAAATCGAACCCTCATACGCCGAAATCGCCCGAGGCATCACACCCGAAACTCTCAAACCGGTGTATATGCTCATGGGCGAAGAACCGTTTTTCATCGACCGCCTGGCCGACCACATAGTCAAGACGGCCCTGCGCCCCGACGAATATGATTTTTGCCTGATGACCTACTACGGCGCCGAAACCGACATCGACACCGTCATCACGGCGGCAAGGGCCTATCCCTTTGGCGGCAACCGACAGGTCGTGATGGTCAAAGACGCTGCCAAACTCTCGGAGTGGGAAAAACTGGAAGCCTATTTCAAAAAACCACAACCGGCCACCGTCCTTGTATTTTGCTACACTGGCGCCAAGTTTGACCGACGACTCAAAGCCGCCTCCATCATCGAGCGCAACGGACTGATGTTTGAGTCGAAGAAAATGAACGACAAACAACTGCCGGCCTTCATTCGCGACTATGTCAAAACCGAGCGGCAAACAGCCATCGACCCCGCTGCCGTACAAATGCTGGCCGACCACGTCGGAGCCGACCTCCACAGACTGGTGGGCGAAATCGATAAACTTATGGTGGCGCTCGCCGACAAAGGCACCCACACCATCACCACCGACCTCGTGGCCGCCCAAGTGGGCATCAGCAAAGACTATAATGTTTTCGAACTCTGCGACGCGCTGGGCAAAAAAGACGTGCTCAAGGCGATGCAAATTGCGAACTATTTTGACAAAAATCCCAAAGAAGGTGCGTTGCAAAGAGTCCTGCCTATGTTGTTTCGCTACTTCTCAAATGTCATGGTGGCTTTTTATTCACCCGACAAATCAGAAAAAGGATTGGCCGACTGGCTTTCGCTCACGCCCTGGCAAGTGCGCAACAATGTGCTGCCTCCCATGCAACACTACACGGGCGTGAAGGTGATGAACATCATCAGTTTCATACGCCGCACTGACGCACGCTCCAAAGGCATCGACAATCCCTCAACACCTCCGGGTGAACTTATGCGCGAACTCCTATATTATGTATTGCATTAAACCCATAGGAAGGTGCGTTAGGACCGCCGTTTTTTTGCCGCGTAGGGCCGGTGAAAGTGAGGGGAGAATAACAGCGGCGTTTTTTTGACTGTGCCAGAGATTGCGCGTAGCGCAGGCGGCATTATCGGATTTGTTGAGAGCAGATCGCTTAGGTATCTGTAATCCGGAAATACGCCTTCTAATGATAACAGGTTTGTTGCGGACATTTTATCAGATGAATAGATTTCTTTTGTCCTTATAGAGCGACTACATCCCACAAATCCACCCAGGGTGCCAATGCCGCATAGCGACGACGGCCCCCCAGACTGCGAGTCTCCCGGCCTTTCTCTCCGAGATGGGCCGCCAAAAAATCCACCATATTCATCAGCCCATTCAAGCTCTTTGCCTTTCTGTCTCTGTTGCACGATTAGTCGGTATGAAAAGATAAATTTCAGCCTGTTTTTTCCTGCACAACTCTTCAATTGTGTGTTTTTGGGGCTGTTTTTGCCTCGTTTTTCCACACTTTTACTCCATTTCATGGCCTTTCAGTCACTTTTTAGCCAAAAATGTGGTGCACGGAATTTTTGGCTTAATGATTTGTTAGATAGCTATTTACGGCAAAATAAACGTTTTGTGGCTCGCGTGGTTCTCTGCGCTCGTTCTGGTGGACGACGAGAGGCGAAACATGCCCAAAACACACCGCCGGGAAGCACCGCGGAAACGTCTTTAAGATTTTCCAACATTTCCAAAACGAAATTAGTGTTTTGAAATCAACACCTTATCTAGTATCTTGTTTATAAACCAAGATTAAAGAATAACCCAAAGCCATTGCTTTAGCTTTCAAAACAACAAAAAATCAAAACGAATACCTAAACGTTTTTGTTTGTATATGGATAAATATTCACAGCGTTTATTTGGGGTGTAACGTGCAATATAATAGCGATATAGCTCAAATAGGCGGAGCAATTTATGGGTTTAGGTCTGCAAAAACCGGTAAAGAGCCGGGTTTTGCTTTGTATACTTGAAGATGGGTGTAATAAGCTGATAAAAGCCAGTCTGATAGTCTAAAATCGCGAATAAAAGCATAAAGCGGATTTTGCCCTGTATTTTATAGGTTTGTAAATGCAATCCTAAATTCGCGTCATCGGATATGGTTTTGTAAATCATTAAATCTGTAAATTGAAAAAGTTGGCTTTTGAAATTTATATTTAGTTTTGCGCATCATCTCAATTTTTCTCTTTAACTTTGTAAAGACTAAAAAACAAGGCTAAATCACCCGGAGAGGTGCAGAAGGCGGACTGAAGAGCGTCGTTTGGATGGCGAATGAGGTATTTAGCCCTCCACCGATTTGCTCAGGCTGCTCGATTTTTGGCCACCTCGTTTGGGGTGTCTTCGAAAGGATTGTACTAAAAGTCGGTTTGTCTTTTTCTCATAAGTGCCGCCATTGGCACCTCTTACGAGCAATCAAACGGGTGTGGCATGGCGTCTGAAAAAACTTCTACGCCCTCCTTAGTCGGTTCGTTCCTCACCCACGCGGTCGCCTATGACTCCGGCTTGCGATTGACCCTCTGCCTCTATCCACTTCTGCCCCTCACGTGGCCGCGACAAGGCCCTTCTGCCCTCGTTCACGCCCGCTTGGCTATTTCACGACAAACAAACACACCACCATAATGAAAGAACGCATCCGTCAAATTATGAATGCCATGGGCCTCTCACAGCAAGAGTTTGCCCAGCGTCTTGGCATTTCAACCGCATCTATTTCCAGCATTTTCAACGGCCGTACCAACCCTACCAACAACCACGTAATGGCTATTCACCGCGTATTTCCGCAGATTCGCATCGAATGGCTGATGTTTGGCGAGGGCGATATGTATGTGGCTCAGACGCCCTCTCAGGAC
>JAHAWW010000183.1 GCA_018383375.1 Prevotellamassilia sp.
GAGCCAGACTATCAGCCAGTTGCTTCCCACGCCGGGATGGCTGGAAAAGAAGTAGAGGAACGTCACCATCAGGCCTGCCAGTCCTTGAACTAACAAGAGCAGGTTGTCTGTCGCGGTGAAGACGCGTCGGCGTTTATATTCCCACAACGTCACGGCAGCGACCACGACCATCAGGATGATGCACACCGCTATGGGCGTGAGGGGGAAGTGATGATTGGGTTGTGGCTTGACGTCGACTACGACTTCGGTGGAGCGCACGAGCGGTTTTGTGGTGCCGTCTGCCGCAACAATTTGTGCATCGCCGATGAGTCGCGAAGCATAGATGGGCGAGAAGAGTTGTTGGTCTATGCCAAGCGGTTGGTCGGTCTCTTTGCCCAAGAGGATGTCTTGCCCAAACCGGTTCCACGGTGAGGCTTCGGCCGCGAACTCATGTATGATGTCTCTGAAGGTGATAGTCGTGGATTGTTTGGGCCATTTGATTTGGCCTTTGAGTGCTTTTTTGACGTGGTTGACGGCGCGTGTGGTGCAGTTGTCGTAGAGGAAGTTGTAGCGATAGACCCAATTGTGGATGCAGGCAATGGAGTCGAGAGCGTGTGCAATGTTGTAGGCTTCGTCTTGTGTGAGGTTGAGCACTTGTTCGGTCACGTTGCGTCCTTCGCGTGCATAATATCTGGCGAATTGTCTGAAGGTGGAGATCCCCAGTGTATAGTCAGTTTCTCCGAGCATAAAGCGCCAAGTGAAGTTGGGTGTGGAGAAATCGAATATGCCGTAGTTGAAGACCCAGTCGGTGCCGTCTTTGGTGTTTCTCACTCTCAACGCCGAATGGCCGTATAGTTCATATACAGCCTTCCCCGGGCTGCAGGTGAGCAGTCCGATTTGCAGAGAGTCCTCTTCCTCTTGCACAGATTGGGCTTGTGCCGGTTGGCAGGCGAGGCCCAGAAGCATCAAGAAGCTGAGGATATGCGCAGTGATTTGCTTCATTCGGGGGACAAAGTTAGTGCAAGTGAGAGCAAAGGCCAAGAAAAAACTTGTTTTTTATTGGACTTTGCCGAGCGCAGCCTAACTTGCGCCGCAGGCGAAAGTTAGTGCAAGTGAGAGCAGAGGCAAATAAATCTTGTTATATTTTGACATTCCCGAGCCGCAGCCTAACTTGCGCCATAGCGAAAGTTAGTGCAAATGAGAGCGGAATGGCCAATAAAACCTGTTGTTTCTTTTTGTCTTTTTCTTTCCCCGTCTTTGGCGTTATCTTTGCCATAGCAGATGAGAGAGAAGGGTGCGCTAAGTCTAAAATATTCACTTTCGGGGCATTACGGGAATAGGGACAGGAAAAACGGGCCTTATTCCCGTATTTTCTGTCCCTATTCCCATCTATCTTTTCTTAAAGAATTGCGAAATAAAACGCTTTGGGGTCGATATGGCAAGCCAAGCGGAGCCGGCAAGTCGCCACATAGTTGCTTTTTTCAACAAAAAACGTCACTCACAACCCGCATATTGTCACAAATCTTCCGACTCCGTTACCGGTTGGTGTGATTGAAGTGTGATTGGAACTCCAGTCACAGCAAACGACTTATTTTCAATCATTTGCAAGCCTGTGATTGTGTGATTGGAAAAAAGGTAAACATTAGGGTATAACGCGCACGCGCGCGTAGGAGTTTATGGTCTGACGCTGCGGCCGCTATCTGTTGAGCGTAAATCGCAGGGAGATGCCGAAGTCTTGTGTGATGGTGGGGTAAGACGAGGTGGTGAGCAACGGTTTGTTCATTTGTCGGTCGTAGTAGGCCGTGAGTGTGACGAAGCGGCTCAGTGTGTAGTCTGCCGAGAACGACACCTGCACGGCTTTGTTGCCGCTCGTGGCTTGCGAGAGCGTGGTGAGGATATCGCGGTTGAGCGCACTTTGGTTGCGGAATGAAATGTCGAAGCGGACGTTGAGGTCGTTGGAGAAGCCGGTGGAGTTGGTGCGTTTCTGCTCTTGCTCTTCTTGTGCTTTTTTGCTGCCGCGCTTTTTGGCTTTGACTGTGCGTTTGGGCGCAAAGAGATTGAGTCCAGTGATTTTATAACCGGCCCCAATGACAAGGTCGTTTGAGCGGGTTTCGGTGATTTGCATGGCCGACATGCTGAGTGTCAAGACTCTGGTGCGGCGGTATTCGGCTTTGGCCGTGATGTTGTTGTTGAACGTGACGTCTAAGCCGAAGAGGGGCGAGAAACTCTCGTTGATGCTCACGGTGGAGATGTCGTAGGGGCAAGAGGGCACGGGATTGCCGGTGGTGACGTCGGTGATGAAACCGAGTCCGCCCATAAACTCGTTGTAGGCACGGTATGAACTGTATGACCCCACGGAATAGACGCTCTTGTAGCTATGGCGGAGCGTGATGTTGCGGAAAGTCTTTTTGAGCGCTTTTAAGCGCGACAGACCGGTATAGGCCACACTCCAGTTGGGCAGCAGTTTTTTGAGTGAGGGGAAGAACGACAGACCGTCGCCGCTTGAGGTGTAGGTGTTGAGGAATGCCGGTATCATCACGTCGGCCGAGAATTTGTCTATCGTGCCGTTGGCCGGGTCGAAGGTTTGTCCGGCAAGGGTAGACGTGGCCGGATAGGGGGCTCCGATGTATTGGTTCTCAACCCGTTGGCGGTAGTCATCAAGCGATGCCACGAAGCGGTCGAAAGATTTGCTCTTGTAGCCTGTTTCGGGAGAGCCGGTGCTCTCAAAGGCCGTGCCGATTGAGATGGTGGTCATGTTGAAGCTACCCGTTTGGGTGAATGGCATGCCATCGAACATATATTGTATGCTTCGCGTCTTGTTGACGGTGCGCGAGGCGGTGAGGTCGATTTTGAGGTTACTGATGGGTTCGAGAGTGGCTTTGATTTGAAGGTCTTCGTTGAGGTTGGTGGTGGCCGGCGTGGTGATGCTGTCGGTCATGAGCAACCACCCTCTGTCTGCGGCTTTGCGGATATAGTTTTCGTCGGTGAAACCGAAGGCAAAGTCGAGCCCCGGCTGCAATCCGGCTGCCGAGCGCTGACCGAAATAGTCGCCAATGCGAGGCAGGAAGCCGGGTATGCTCATATTGAACTTGTTGTTGTAGCTCACGCTCACGTTGCGCACCATCATCAGTGTGCGTGCGGTGAACTGCAGAGCCTTGTACCAGCCCATATCTTCTTTGCGTTTGAGTGGAGTGACAACGACTTTGATTTTTGCCGTGTCTTGCGTGAGGATGAGCAGTTGGTTTTGGTCCACCACCTTAGTGCGCAGGGCATAGCGTGTGCCGTCGCGGCGCAGGGCCACCACTTTGACGCGCTTGTTTTTGAGGTTGTGTTTCACCAGTGTGGTCGTGTCGGCCTTGAGTGTGATTTCGCGCTCGAAGTTTTTTTCTTGTTTCTTTTTCGACGTCGACGCCGTTGACGAGAAGCGTTTGTTGGCCTCTTTGAGGAAAGGCACGTGGTTGTAGAGCGTTTCGAGTTTGAGGCGGACGTTACCGCTCATAGTGCGTGAGTTGGCTATGGTATTGCCGCCGCTGCTACCATCGTCAAACTCAGCGCCGCGTGTCCAGGTGTAGGTTGAGCCATATTTGGCGTCGGCCGTAATCCAGTCGAAGATGGGCAGTTTGTTGATGGGCAGTTGCCACGAGGCGTCAAAGTTTTGGCGATAGTCGAGCGGTGTGCCCATGTTGAAGATGCTCGTGCGCACGGAGTCTTTCCATGCCGTGTAGCGGTCGGGGTAGAGGTCTTTGTTGACCACCGTGTAAGGTTGCTCGATTTCGGCGCTTGTGCCCGATTCGAAACTCATGTGCAAGCTCTTGGTGAAGTCCCAGCGCAGGGTGAAGTTGCGTCGCCAAGTGTAGTCGCTTGAGAAGGATATGGGCAGCGAAGTGTTGTCGAGGTTCTCCATGTCGCGCTCTTGCAGCTCATAATAGTTGTGCACGAGGTCGGAGTTGAACGCCACGTTTTGCGGCAAATAGTTGAAGTTGAGTTCTTTGACAAGTTTGAGCCATTTGCTCTTGCTTTTCATTTTCTTGAAAGGCTCAAAGGCTTTGTAGACCGGCGTGTAGTTGTAGTTGAGGCTCCATTTGCGCATTTCGTCTTTTTCCCAAGCCGTTGTTTCGCCGGTGGTGTGGCGGCTGCTGTAGGCATAGCTGAACGAGAAGTTGGCGGGGTCGTAGGGCATGGGGTGTCGCTTGGTGGCGATGTCGAAGCGCACGCCGGAGAGGCTGAAGTTTTTGTTGATGACCACTTTGTCGGCGATGTTGCGCAGACTGTCTTTTTCGGCCTCAGTCTGGAGCGCGTCGAGAGCCTCGTCGAGCTCCATATCGGTGTCGAGCGGGTTGTAGCGGGGCGAGGTGCGCTCTTTTGAATAAGAGTAGTAGAGTGGGGCTTTGAGCTTGACGGCGTCGGGCAAGAAACGTCCGGCATTGACGCTTGTGGTGACGGAATATTGATAGAGATTGTCATCGCGTCGTTGGCTCACGCTTTCTTCAAGTCCGCCGAAGCCTTCTGTCTCCATGTGGCCGGTGAGTCCGATGGTGGCCACGTCAGAGAGTTGAACCGAGAGTTTGCCTTGTGCCGCCCAGCCACCTTTGTTGGAGAACTGTTGCAGACGGAGCTCATTGGCCCACACCTCGATGCTCTGCATCGTGCGCGAATTGTTGCGCACGCCAATCATGATGGTGCGCACTTCGCCGAGCGACGGGTTGCCCATCACGCTGATTTTGTTGTTGGGCTTGGCGGCGTCGTATTCGCTGTAAAGGGTGGTGTAGGAGGCCGTGCCGAGCGAGCGCAGTTTGTTGCGATTGCTTTTGGCCGCGGTGAAGAGTGAGAGGTCGATGTCGAGCAGGTTGTCTTCGGGCCATACGGCTATGCGGCCTTCGGTCGTGTTGGCATATTGCCCGTCGGGTGTGACTTTAAGCGGAATTTCATATTCATAGAAGTTGCTGCGATAGTCAGAGCCCAAACGGATGAAGAGGCTCACCTGTCCGTCGTCGAGTTTTTCGCCTCCGGCCAGTCGGTTGGCGTGGGTGAACATCTGCATGTGTTTGTATTTGCGCAGGTCGAGCGAGGTGCGACGATAGACGGCACGGGCATCGCCGGAAGCCAGATTTTCAACGGTGAGCGAGAGAGCTTGCTCGTTGTTTTGCAACACCTGGTCCTGCCCCGGATCGATGACGCGGCTGATGCCCGGCGGAATGACGTAGTTCACCGGAGTTTTCTCATTGTTCTCTTCAAAGTTGACCGCCGACACGCTCAACGAACCGCTCACGTCGGGCACTTCGCCTGTATAGAGGGCCTGTTCGTAGGGGCGCCATTCGCCGTGTACGAGATTGAAGGTGGCCAGACGCAGGATGACGGGGCGGTCGAAACCGGTCATAAACACGCGCATGAAGCGTATGGAAGAGAAGTCGCTGATGCCGCCTTCACGTTTCTCCCATTGGTCAATGGGGATGCGGAAGAGATACCAGTTGGTGTTGAGCTTGTTGCCGTCGCGAGTGGTGGTGGAGGTTTCGCGATGGTCCACAATGAAGTTTCGGCCCACGACCATATCTTCGGGAGCAATGCGCACGTGGTATTGGAAATATTTCTCATACTCGTTGAGCGTATAGTCCTGGTTGATGTCCTCGACGTCGGGTGTGGTCTTGTAGGCCGTACTGTATTTTTCGGGTGATTGCTCGGTGGTGGCCGAGTTGCCGTTGGGGTTGTTGATGCGCTTGTAGCGTTCGAGAATAGGAGTGGCTGCTGCGTCAAAGTCAGAGCCACGGAAATAATGGTAGCGGTCGGCGGAAGGGTCGGCGGCTATGCTGTCGTAGACTTCAGGGCGCACGATGCCGCGCACCTGGCTGAGGTATTGGCTGTAGGCCGGATAGTTGGCTTCTTGCTGGCTCGAGAGACCGTTGTAGCCCACATCCTGTTTCTGTCGTGCACCGCTTGAGGTGTTGAAGGCGTAGGTGATGCTGTTTTGCGTGGGCACGCGGCCCCACACCGTCTCCACGTATTGCGTGGGATCGTCGTCGAGCGGCAATCCGCTTTCATAAAACTTCTTGCCGTCCTTGAGAATGTCTTCGCTGATTTCGCCGAGGTTGAAATAGAGGTCGCCGCTGAAGGTGGTGCCGTCTTGTCGTGCCTTGATGAAGGGGTCCATCATCCAAAACTCGATATACTCCACGTTGGCCGTCTCAAAGTCTGACGTTTCGATGCGGCGCATCATACCGCCCCAGCGCTTCTCGGGCTGTGTGAGATGACCGTCGGCGTCGAGACTCGGGTCGAGGTTGTAGGGGCCGCGCTCGTTGGGGTAGTAGGCCAGATTGAGCACGTTGATGGTCGAAGCCTCCTTGAAGTTGATTTGCTTGTTGGGGAAGAGTTCGTTTTTATAGATTTCTCTGACGAAGGGGTCAGAGAGCTGGGCGAGGTCGCTCTTGATGTGTCCCGGCGTGATGGACGACGAGCGGCGGGTGAAGAGCGGGTCGATGTAATACCACGCCAGGCGTGCGCGGTTGAAACCGTAGCGGATGTCGTTGGTCAGTTTAGACTCTGCAAACATTGAAGGCACCGAGCAGAGGGTCCATGCCGTCGGTTCGGAAA
>JAHAWW010000184.1 GCA_018383375.1 Prevotellamassilia sp.
ATATGGACGCCTATATGGAAGCACGCAAACTCACTCAGGAGTTTATCGACGACTTCCTCGGCTACTTCATGAACCCCGCCAATAAGCTGATGAGTTCGCTCCTCTTGGGTTGCGGTCTGCCCGGCGGTATGATGGGCTCAATGATGGCCGACCTCGTAGGCGTGCAGGCCGCCATCAACAGCAACCGCGCCAAAGAAGGCAAAGAACCTCTCTCTGAAGACGCTTTGCTCGTCAAACTCTTCAACGAGGTGGCCTATGTATGGCCGCGTGTGGGTTATCCTCCCCTCGTCACCCCCTTCTCACAATATGTCAAGAACATTGCCTTGATGAACCTCCTCACCGAGTCGATGGGCAAGCCCCGCTACACGATGATGGACGACAGCATTTGGGGCATGATACTCGGCAAGAGCGGCAAACTGCCCGGTGAAGTGGCCGACGAAATCAAGCAACTGGCCAAAGAGAAAGGCTATGAGTTCACCACGGCCGACCCGCAAAGCTACTATCCCGACGATCTCGCCCGCTTTGAAAAAGAAATGGAAGAAAACGGCTGGGACCGCGGACAGGACGACGAAGAACTCTTTGAATTTGCCATGCACGAGACCCAATACCGCGACTATAAGAGCGGTGCCGCCAAGAAACGCTTCCTGGCCGACCTGCAAGCCGCCAAAGACAAGAGCGCTTCACAGGGCATCAGCCCCGAAGAGGCCGCAGCCTTCAAACACGCCAAAGCCGACGCCATTGTGGCTCCCGAGGGCGGTATCGTGCTTTGGGAAATCGGTGGCGATGGCGAATGTGTCAAAGGCATTGAGCCTTTCATCGGCAAAGAATATGCCGAAGGCGACTTCTTCTGCTACATTGAGAATGCCCACGGCCAGATTGTTGAGTTGCCGGCTGCTCTCGGTGGCAAATTGGTTGAGATTAACGCCAAGCAAGGTAGCCACGTGGCCAAAGGCGATGTAATTGCCTATATTGAGCGCCCTAACGCCGAAGCCTAAAACAATCCACTATAACAGTGCAGCGCAACCTTTTGTGAGGTTGCGCTGCAAGTTTTTTAAGCATACACTTGCCCATACTGCACAAAATGAGTAATTTTGCGCCGTTTTTAAGTTTCAAAAATAAAAAGACATGACCCACAATTTGTTGAAAGGTAAGCGCGGTATCATTTTCGGCGCTTTGAACTCAGAGTCAATTGCCTGGAAAGTAGCTGAAAAAGCTGTCGAAGAAGGCGCCATCATCACTTTGAGCAACACGCCTATGGCCTTGCGCATGGGTGAACTTAACGAACTCTCTGAAAAACTTAACGCACCGATTATCCCTGCCGATGCCACCAGCGTAGAAGACCTCGAGGTGGTTTTCAAGGAAAGCGTTGAGAAACTTGGTGGCAAGATAGATTTTGTGCTCCACTCTATCGGTATGAGCCCCAACGTGCGCAAACACCGCACGTATGACGATTTGGACTATGGTTATCTCCAAAAGACGCTCGACATCTCTGCCATTTCTTTCCACAAGATGCTTCAAGTGGCCAAGAAACAAGACGCCATTGCTGAGGGTGGCTCGGTAGTTGCCCTGACCTATGTGGCTTCACAGCGCACCTTCTTCGGCTACAACGATATGGCCGATGCCAAGAGCATGCTCGAAAGCATTGCCCGCTCGTTCGGTTACATCTATGGCCGCGAAAAGAACGTGCGCATCAACACCATCTCTCAGTCGCCCACGCCCACCACGGCCGGTAAAGGCATCAAGGACATCGACAACATGATGGACTTCGCCAACAAGATGTCACCTCTGGGCAATGCCACCGCTGAGGAGTGTGCCAACTATTGCGTGGTGCTCTTCTCTGACTTCTGCAAGAAAGTCACGATGCAGAACCTCTTCCACGACGGCGGTTTCTCAAGCATGGGTATGAGCCTCAGAGCCATGAACCAGTATGCCAAGGACATGACGCCCTACGAGGACGAAAGCGGCAAGATTATCTACGGTTAATTATGGGACTGCTCGACAAACTCTTCGGCAAGAAAGAGACTATGTCTCCCGAGGCCGAGCAACAGAAAAACATCGAGCGGCAATTCAACATCCTGTGCGACAATGGCGTGCGGGCACTCAAAATGGGCGAGGCTGCAACGGCCGCGCCCTATTTTGAAAATGCCCTGGAGCTTTGCCCGGACCGTCTCCAGGTGAAGGGCTATTTGGCTGAGGCCTATCTCGCCTTGCAGGATTTTGAAAAAGCACGCCCCGTGCTTGAAACACTTTGTGAGGCACAACCCGACAACATCGAAACGGCACTGCTTCTGGCACGGGCTCAGGGACGGACGGGACAATATGAGGCCATGTTCGACACTGCCGAGAAGCAGATTGCCGCCCACCCCGACGAGCCACGCGCCGCCTATCTCGCAGCAGTTGCGGCCCACGCCCTTCACAATGACATTATGGCCATTGCCCGACTCACACAGGCACTCGCCCAAGCTGAAGGTTTTCGTCTGGCCAGACGACTGAGAGCACAAGTGTTGCTTGAAATGGGGTCGACCGCAGAGGCGCTTCAAGACACAACTGTATTGACCCAATGTGACGAGACCGAGGACGAAGATTTCATCCTTCACGGCAGAGTGCTCGCTACTAATGGACAGCACGACGAAGCCGTGAGTGCATTGACTCAAGCCCTTGAACTCAATCCATTCAGCCGCGATGCCTTCTTATGGCTGGCTAAGACCCATCTCGCCGCCACACGAACAGACGAAGCGCTCAAAGTGTGTGATGAAGCCATCGGCAGCTTGCCCGACTTTGCCGAGGCCTACAAACTGCGTGGCGGCATCAAACACACGCTTAAAGACGAAGCTGGCGCCATGGAAGACCTCAAAAAGGCTTTGGAAATCAATCCATCGATTGCCGAGCAGGTAGACGGAAAGTTTTCATATTAACATAACAAGAGAGAGAGACCGAGAAGCCCGAACGAGCTTACGACAGTCTCTCTCTTTTTTTATTTATGCCCCTCAAACGGACATATGCAGAGGGGAGTTTTTAGGCCAGTGTGATTTCTGCAGGGAGATTGGGCATTGCACCATTTTTCGTACAAACGAAAGCCGAAGTCTGCACAGCTAAACTGTGGGCTTCTGCCACGGTCTTGCCTTTGAGGATGGAAGCAATAAAGGCTGCAGTGAAACTGTCGCCGGCCCCGACCGTATCGGCCACCTCCACCTTGGGTGTTGGCTGAAATGAGACATGGCCCGGCGTGAACACATAACTACCATTGATGCCGCAGGTGAGAATGAGCATCTTCAGATTGTATTTGCCAAGGAGTATCCAGCATTTGTCTTGAAGGTCGATGCCGGGATAGCCAAAGAGTCGGCTCACGGTGACCAGTTCTTCGTCGTTAATCTTCAATATATTGCATTTGGCCATAGAGTCGCAGAGGATTTCCTTGCTATAAAAGCCCTGTCGCAGATTAACGTCGAAGATGACCATCGTGTCTTCGTCTTTTGGCATAGCGTCAATAAATCCGTTGATTGTCTCGCGCGACACCACATTGCGCTGCGCCAGTGAACCAAAACACAAGGCCTGCGTCTTTTCGGCCAATGCTTTGAGTGAGGCTGTAAAGGGGATGTTGTCCCAAGCCACATTCTCTTTGATGTCGTAATTCGGTATGCCGGCTTGGTCAAACTCCACTTGCACGGTTCCTGTGGGGTAAGGCACTTCGGTAATCATCAGATTGACCCCCTTTGAGGTGAGGTTGTCGATGATTTCCTTGCCGAGGACATCTTCGCCCACTGCGCTGACCACACAACTTTGCAGTCCGAATTGTGAGACATGATAAGCGAAATTAGCCGGTGCACCACCGATTTTCTTTCCATTGGGGAGGACGTCCCAGAGGGCTTCGCCCATACCCACCACTACTTTATTGTTCATAGTATTTGAATGAGGATTTGTAGGTTATTATTTCATTTTGAAAGCATACAACAGCAAATAGGCTACGCCCACAATCATTACGCCCACAGCGCCGGCCTGTCCGACGGCATCGGCCGCATAGCCCATGACCAGGGGGAAGACCGTTCCGCCAAAGAGGCCCATAATCATCAAGCCCGACACTTCGTTGTGTGACTGGGGCGAGCGAACGAGCGCTTGCGAAAAGATGATGGAGAAGATATTGGAATTGCCGAAACCAATCAAGGCAATGCCCACATAAAGCCATATGAGGGTGTGGCCCACCAACAAGACAGACAATCCCAGCAATATGAGTATGGCACTGATGGCAAACAGCCGCTTTTTTACGTTTTCCAAATATTGAGTAAGCCACGGCTCTGACAACCTCAGGCCGTGGCTTTTTTTCTCTTGTCTCCTTCAATTTTTCTCCCCAAACAGACGTTGCCACTCTTGTTCAAAATTGGGTGTGAAAAAGTCTCGTCCCAAGTGCGAGATGATTTCTCGGCGCGTGAAATATCGCCCTCCGGCCGTCTCGGCCGAGGGGCAGAGCGGATGGTCGGTAACGGTCTGATAGACGTGGACGAGTTCCCGCTCGCGCCGGCTCTCAAAGACGTAGCGGCAAAGAAACGTGGGTGTGAAGTCGGTGAGCCCGATTTCTTCGCTTACTTCTCTACGCAACGCTTCGTCGATGGTTTCGCCCCAATCCACATGGCCGCCTACGGCTGTGTCCCAACGTCCCGGCTGTATGTCTTTCCATTCAGGACGCCGCTGGAGAAAGAGTGCGCCCTCGGGATTAAACACGTGCAGATGGACCACGGGATGCAGCAGCATGCTCCCGCCATGGCATTCGCCTCGTGTGGCTCGGCCCACAATGTGCCCCAGTTCGTCAGTCAAAGGGAGGAGTTCGTTGTCGTTGTCTTTCATATCAAAAATTCAATATGGAACTGTCGCCGTAGGACAGGAAACGGAAGTCGTGGTTCAGGGCATAGTCGTAGATGCACCGCCAATCGCCGCCCACAAAAGCCGAGACGAGCAAAAGCAACGTGCTGCCCGGCTGGTGGAAGTTGGTGATGAGGGTCTTGACAATATGGAACTGATAGCCGGGAGCGATGATGATGCGCGTGGAAGCGTGAATGGTCTGCAAGTCGTGACGCTGCATATAGTCCAGAAGCGACCGGAGTGACTCGAGCGTGGTCAAAGGCGCGTCGGTGGTGGCGGCATAATCGTAGGGTTGCCATTGCGTCACCGTCAAGTCATCGGGCGAGAGCTCCGGATGGTCTTTGACGGCCACTCCTATATAATAGAGGCTCTCAAGTGTGCGCACCGAGGTAGTGCCCACGGCAATGCACCGGCCGCCATGAGCTATGAGACGCTCTATGGTGTGTCGGCCCACGGCTATTTGCTCGGCATGCATCTCGTGGCCGCCAATCTCTGTGGACTTGACGGGCTTGAACGTGCCTGCTCCGACATGCAGGGTCACCTCGTCGAGCTCGACGCCCCGGGCGGTGAGGGCTTCGAGCACGCGACTGGTGAAATGGAGCCCTGCGGTCGGTGCGGCCACTGAGCCTTTTATTTTGGAATAGACCGTCTGATAGGTCTGAAGGTCTGAAGCCTCGGTCTCACGATTGAGATAAGGCGGGATGGGGAGCTCGCCGATAGCTTCGAGCACCTCGGAGAAGGTGAGACTGGGGTCGGTCCAGCTGAAACGCACTTCATAGCCCGTACCACTCACGCCCAACCGCTCTGCCCGCAGCATCACGGTACGGCCCTCCACGTCGACAGGCCGCTCGAGCACACCCTCTTTCCATTTTTTGAGATTGCCTATGAGGCACGTCCACGTCACGCTGCCTCGTGTGGCAAACGAGACTTGATAGTCGGCCGGTGTGTGTGGTTCGAGACAAAACACCTCAATGAGTGCGCCGGTGGCTTTGTTGAAATGCAGTCGGGCGCGTATCACTTTGGTGTTGTTCATCACCATCAAGGCTCCGGCAGGCACATAGTCGGGGAGATGATGAAAAACATCTTCGCCCACCTTGCCGTCGCGGTAGTGAAGGAGCTTGGACTCGTCGCGCACGGCCTTGGGATATTTGGCAATGCGCTCATCAGGGAGGTCATAGATATAGTCGGCGATGTGAATATGCTTAGGGTCGGCAGTCATAATCGGTAATTTTTCTGCAAAAATACGCCAAACGGGCGAGATGGGAAAGCCTTCAAGAGAAGACGTTTCACCTCTCGCCCGTCACCTACCTATCAAATCCAGCCTAATTTAATGTTGTTTTTGTGTTGGTTTGGCTTATGCTTGATGGCGTATGAAACGTAGGTTGTGTAGGGTTGCTCAGTCGTCGACCTCTTCGGTCTGTGCGTCAGCAAAGTTGTAGGTCTCGCCATGCTGGCTGACGTCGAGGCCGAGCCGTTCGCTCTCGTGCGACACGCGCATCGGTATCATTTTGTTGACGAGCCAATAGAGGGCCATGCTCATCACGAAAGTGTAGGCAAAGACAATGACCACGGCGAGCAGGTGGAAGCCAAAGACGCTCCAACCCTCGGCTGTGCCGGAAATGAGCCCTTCTTGGATGAAAATACCCGTGAGGATGGTACCCACGATGCCGCCGGTGCCGTGTGTGGGGAAAACATCGAGGGCATCGTCAAGGCGTTGTGCGTTTTCGGTACGGTGACAAGCCACATTGCACACAATGGTTGTGGCGAAAGCGATAAAGAAACTCTGCCCCACCGTGACATATCCGGCCGACGGCGTGATGGCCACCAATCCGACCACGGCTCCAACGGCTGCGCCCATTGCCGAGGCTTTGCGTCCGCGCAGGCAGTCAAAAAAGAGCCAAGTGAGCATGGCCGTGGCGCATGCCGTGTTGGTGTTGAGGAATGCCTTGACGGCTATGGCGTCGGCATGGAGCGACGAACCGGCATTAAATCCGAACCATCCCAGCCAAAGCATAGCGGCTCCAAGAATGACGTATGGCACATTGGCCGGGGCGTCTGAACGTATGGCACGGTTGCGGCGCC
>JAHAWW010000186.1 GCA_018383375.1 Prevotellamassilia sp.
GCCTATTATAAAAGCCTGCATCGCACCTATTGTTGCGGCGATGCAGGCTTTTGTCGTAGATTAATGAATAAAGGAAAGAGGCTTAAAAGAGTACGACGGAAGGTTGGGCATTTGCCGTCATTCGTCTTCCTGCTCATAATAATAGGAATAGTCTATGCCTTTCATAAACATCTCGCGGTCGTTGGTCTTTTCGGTGAGCACGTCAGACAAATAGTATTTGCCATCACTCGCTTGTAATTTCAGTTGGTTAGTGATACTAACCAACTCGTTGCCTTCTTTCTTAAGCTTCGTCTTGAGATACTTCCAATAGTTGCGGTTTTTGGCATAGTCGTCTTGCTCGTTCATCACGCCAATGACGTCGAGCACCGAAAACCACCATTTGTTGCCCTCACCGTCCCAGACGGCGCGCACTTCGCGGTTTTTATAAAACCTGATGGATATTTTATTGTCCATAGTCTGCCAATAGTTTAGATGAGAACAAACTTCGCCGCACACATCCCGAAAGCTTCCGTCAGTCGGTCATGCCGTCGGCAATCAGTTTTTGGCGGATGAGAAAGAGTTGGTAGATTTGTCCGCTAAAGGTGGGATTGTCGTGGTGAATGTTCCATATCTCAAAAAAGCTTTTGATGGACGTGGGCAAATTGAGATAGCGCGTGGACTCGTTGAGCACAAACTCTGTGGGCAGTTGGTCGGCATGGCGGTCAAACCAGGTCTTTATCTCGTCAATGTCGGCCTGCGTGTATTTGGTTTTGAATAAATTTTCCATGATAAAGCGTGGGGAAAGTGTGGGTGTATATAATTATAATAATTGGAGTAAACAGAAGACCCATCATAGCGACTCCGGCAAATCAAGCCAGTTGCCATAGAAGCGCCGAGCGGCTTGTGCCCAAGAGAAGTCGACGCCACGGGCTGGGTCGTCTCCATGATAATAGTGAAGCGGCAAGCCAATGGGTAAGCCCTTGGCCACATCGCGACGGTATTCGTTGTCGAGCGTATTGGGCTCATATTCTAAATGGCCTGTGATGAAGACACGACGACAATCGGCAGTCAACGCCACGCCAAGTCCGCTCTCTGCAGAGACGGCGCCAAGCGTGAGACCGGCCTCTTGGGTTTCGGCCACAGACACGGCCGTGTGACGGCTGCCGGGCATGGGGAAAGCACTGCCAAGACCCGCGAAAAGTGGACAAGACGGCTGGAGCACCTCTTGACTGAAAATGCCAAACATCTTGGCCGACAAGGCGTATTTGTCTATGCCATAGTGATGATAAAGACCGGCTTGAGCAGCCCAACAGATATAGAGCGTGCTGCGGAGTATATGGTGGTCGGCCCAAGTCATGATGCGACACAACGCATCCCAATAGCGCACCTGCTCAAACGGCATACACTCCAAAGGGGCACCGGTGATTATCATCGCGTCATACACCCCGTGTTCATAGGCCTCAAAGTCGAGATAGAGGGCGTCCATGTGGCTTTGCGGCGTGGTCTTGTAAGTCTGCCCGGCAATCTTCATAGGCAAAAGAGCCACTCCGCCGGGACGAGCAGTCATTTGGCGGGCAATATCCAACTCGGTGACGGCCTTTTGCGGCATAAGGTTGAGCAGCAAGACACGCTTCACATCGGGAGGGAAAGCGCCAAGCCGTGTGGCATCTGAAAGATTATAGACCGCCACTTCTGCACCTTCGGCCTTGAGGGTCTCGATGCAGGGCATTGTCTGAGGGAGATAGAGCATAGCGTATGAGGTGGGTGTTGAACGGAGTGAGTGAAGGTGGTCGATGTCAGTCTTCGCCGAAGGCCTCCAGAGCTTCAAGTGCTTCGGCCCAGGCGTCTTCGGCTTTTTTGAGCGCAGTGGTCACTTCGCCATAACGGGCAAAGAGGCTGGTGTCTGAGGCTCCTTCGGGCGTGGCCAGTTGGGCCTCAACGTCGGCCTTTTCAGACTCGAGCGTCATCACGGCCTGTTCGCGCTCTTCAACCTCCTTCTCCAACTTGCGACGTTGACGAGCCCGAGCCTTTCGTTCTTCATAAGACAGTCGGCCCTCCGAGGGCGCCTCTTCGGCCGGTACATCATTTTTAACCGCTTGAGCGGGAGTGTGGAGCGCATCGAGACGGTCGATGTTTTTCTTTTGAAGAAAATCATATATGCCTCCCAAATGTTCACGCACCACACCGCCACCAAACTCATAGACCTTAGACACCAAACCGTCGAGGAAGTCGCGGTCGTGACTGACGAGGACAACCGTGCCGTCGAAAGCACGAATGGCCTCTTTGAGCACGTCTTTGGTGCGCATGTCAAGATGGTTGGTGGGTTCGTCGAGGATGAGGAAGTTGACCGGCTCGAGCAGCAGTTTAATCATCGCCAGACGGCTGCGCTCACCTCCCGACAACACTTTGACTTTCTTGTCGGAGGCCTCACCGCCAAACATAAAGGCCCCAAGTATGTCGCGGATTTTCAAGCGTATGTCGCCACGCGCTATGCGGTCGATGGTGTCGAACACGGTGAGTTCACCGTCGAGCAACTGGGCTTGATTTTGGGCGTAGTAGCCAATCTGGACATTGTGACCTATTTTGAGTTCGCCGGCAAAGTCTATTTGATTCATTATACACTTGACCAGCGTGGACTTACCCTCACCATTGCGCCCCACAAAAGCCACCTTCTCGCCGCGGCGGAGGGTGAGCGTGACGTCGTGAAAGACACAATGATTGCCATAATCCTTGCGCACTTCATTGCAGATTAAAGGGAAATCGCCCGAGCGCTCGCAGGGAGGAAATTTAAGGCGCAGACTGGAATTGTCGACCTCGTCAATCTCGATGGGTACTATCTTTTCAAGTTGCTTGATGCGACTCTGCACCTGCACGGCCTTGGTGGGCTTGTAGCGGAAGCGCTCAATGAAATCTTTGATGTCGGCAATCTCTTTTTGCTGATTTTCGTAGGCTCGCAATTGCTGCTCACGACGCTCGGCACGCAACTGCACAAACTCGTCATACTTGACGCGATAATCGACAATCTTGCCACAAGAGATTTCGAGCGTGCGGTTGGTCACATTGTTGATGAAGGCACGGTCGTGGCTCACCAACACCACCGCACTGCCGGAGCGTGCCAGGAACGTTTCGAGCCATCCGATGCTCTCAATGTCAAGGTGGTTGGTGGGCTCGTCAAGCAGCAAGACATCCGGACGCTGCAAGAGCAGTTTGGCCAGTTCGAGACGCATGCGCCAACCACCCGAAAACTCGGCCGTGGGGCGGTCGAAGTCGGTCGGGACGAAGCCTAAGCCTTTGAGTGTGCGCTCAATCTCGGCACGATAATTGTTGCCGTCAATCATCTCAAAGCGCTCGCTCTCGTGAGCAAACTTCTCGACCAATTCCATATAGTCTTCGGTCTCATAGTCTGTGCGTGAAGCCATCTCTGCCTTGAGTCGTTCGAGCCGCTCGCGAAACTCGTTGATGTGGGCAAAGGCCTTGTCCATCTCTTCCATCACGGTGCAGTCGTCTGAGATGACCATGACTTGAGGCAGATAGCCGATAGAGGCGTCGCGGCTCAGGGCCACGTTGCCGGAAGTGGGTTGTTGAAGTCCGGCCAATATTTTGAGCAATGTGCTCTTGCCGGCACCGTTTTTGCCGACAAGGGCCACCCGGTCTTTGCGGTTGATGACAAACGACGCATCAGAAAACAGCGGATTGGCTCCAAAGGCCACACCGAGTTTGTCTACAGAAAGCATAGGCTGTGATTGTAGAGCTAAAAGGGCGAGCCTCTGCCGCTAAAGCGTGTGGCAGGACTCGCCCGTTTGATTTGCAATAATAATGAACTTGTAAGGGTTTAGTAACTGCGAGCCACGAGCACACGACACACGGCGGGTTTGCCGCTCACCATGTCGTTGCCGAGATTGTCTTGGTCGTAGCCATAGGGCACGCAGCGTATGGTGGCCTGTGTCTCAGCCTTGATTTGGGCTTCGGTCTCTTCAGTGCCATCCCAGGGACAAAGGAAGAAGCCGCCATCGGCAATACGCTTCTTGAATTCCTCATAGTCGTTGCAGGGATAGATATGGTCATCGAGATAGGTCTTAGCCTTGACGTAGATGTTCTGCTGGATTTCTTCGAGCAGGTTTTGCACATAGGCTTCGATGCCATCAACGGGCAAGGTTTGCTTCTCAAGGGTGTCGCGGCGCATGAGTTCGATGGTGCCATTGGCCAAGTCTTTTGGTCCCATCACGAGGCGCACAGGCACACCTTTGAGTTCGTAATCGGCAAACTTGAAGCCGGGGCGTTTGTTGTCGGCGTTGTCATATTTCACGCGGATGCCCATAGCGTTAAGCTTGTCGGCAATACCGCCGAGTTTTTCATTAAGCTTGGCCAGCTCTTCCTCACCTTTATAAATAGGAACGATAACCACCTGAATGGGGGCGAGGTGGGGTGGCAAGACCAGACCATTGTCGTCGGAATGAGTCATGATGAGTGCGCCCATCAATCGTGTGCTCACGCCCCAGCTGGTAGCCCAGGCATAATCGAGCTGGTTGTTTTTGTCGACAAACTGCACATTGAAGGCGCGTCCGAAGTTTTGGCCGAGGAAGTGGCTTGTGCCGCTTTGCAGGGCCTTGCCGTCTTGCATCATGGCCTCAATGGTATAGGTGTCGAGAGCGCCGGCAAAGCGTTCGGTGGCACTCTTCACACCGCGCACCACCGGTATGGCCATGACCTCGCGAGCGAAATCAGCATAAACGTCGAGCATCTGGCGGGCACGGGCTTCGGCCTCTTCACGCGTGGCGTGGGCGGTGTGACCCTCTTGCCAGAGGAACTCGCTGGTGCGCAGGAACAAGCGTGTGCGCATCTCCCAACGCATCACATTGCACCACTGGTTGCAACACAAGGGCAGGTCGCGCCAAGAATGAATCCATTTGCGGTAGGTGTTCCAAATCGTTGTCTCAGAGGTGGGACGTATGATGAGTTCTTCTTCAAGTTTGGCAGCCGGGTCAACGACTACGCCGCCATTTTCGTGGTCGGCTTTGAGGCGATAGTGGGTGACCACGGCACACTCTTTGGCAAAGCCTTCGACATGCTCGGCTTCTTTTGAGAGGAAGCTCTTGGGGATGAGCATGGGGAAATAGACGTTTTGCACGCCTGTGGCCTTGAAGCGGGCATCGAGGGTCTGCTGAATGCGTTCCCAAATGGCGTAACCATAGGGCTTGATGACCATACATCCGCGCACGTCGGCCTGCTCGGCGAGGTCGGCCTTAACGACCAACTCGTTATACCATTTTGAATAGTCTTCGCTACGTTTGGTGAGATCTTTAAGTTCTTTAGCCATAGATGTTTTCTTATAAATAATGTGTGGCGACAAAAGGGGAAAATGCTTGAGCATAAGCGCTACGAAGCGTTAAGATTTACGGGCCACACACCAATAATGTTTTTAAGCGGAAGCAAAATTACAAAAATTATCGTACCTTTGCGACAAATCCAACAAGATAGATAAACCAAAACTTCAAATTCTTAAAATCAAACACAAATGAAACTGACAAAGTTTACACTTTGCGCCCTTTGCGCAAGTTTGTTGTTCAGCAGTTGCTCAATGTCCAACACAGCCAAAGGTGGTCTCATCGGCGGCGGTGGTGGCGGTGCTCTCGGTGCCCTCATCGGTAGCTTTGCCGGCGGCGGTAAAGGTGCAGCCATCGGCGGTGCCATTGGTGCCACGATTGGTGCCGGTGCCGGTGTCATTATTGGCAACAAGATGGACAAAGCCAAGAAAGCTGCCGAAGCTGCCAACGCTGAAGCAGAATTGCTCACCAGCGCAGACGGCTACCAATACGTTAAAGCCACTTTCCCCTCAGGTCTTCTCTTTGCTAGCGGCAAATACGCGCTCAACAGTGCCGCCCAGTCTGACTTGGCTACGTTTGCCCGCGGTCTTGACGCCGACATGGACCTCTGCATCTATGGCTACACCGACAACGATCCCTGGAAAGGTTGCACTGCCGCCCAGAGTGTTGAAAAGAACAAGACGCTCTCTCTGCAGCGTGCCGGTGCCGTGCGCGACCAACTCTTGGCCAATGGCATCGCTTCAAGCCAAATCCGCGAGCTGAACGGTCTCGGCGAGGAAAACCCCGTTGCCTCAAACGCCACCGCTG
>JAHAWW010000187.1 GCA_018383375.1 Prevotellamassilia sp.
GTCTATTTCGGCCGGCATACGTCTGAGGTGAAAGCATTGGCCGAAACGCTGGGCTTCGATATCGTGTGTTACGCCACAGACAGTCACGACTTCAAAACGAACGAAAACGCATACGCCATACCGCCGGACTGCGTCCATGTCATCTTCGACCTGGGCTGTTTCAGCCGCGACGATGTGCTCGAGTGGTTTCGTCGTTCCGACCATCGGCATCACATCGGCATGTATAGCCCCGAAAGCCGCACCCTCATTGGCGGTTCGTTCACCTGCACCTTGCCCGACCATTTCACGCCTTCCGACCTATGACCTCGTCTCAGCCACAACCAGTAGTGCTTCGTGCGCTCGAGCCGACCGACCTCGACCTGCTCTATGAAATTGAAAACGACCCTGACGTGTGGGATGTCACCTCATCGCCTTCGCCATGGTCGCGCTGGGCTTTGAGGCAATATCTCGAAAGCCAACCGGCCGACATCGCCCAGACCGGACAACTACGGCTGGTGGTTGAGTCGGGCTCTGCAGATGGAGGAATGGGCTTTGTCGACCTTTTTGCCTATGACGCCCTTCAACGCCGCGCAGAGGTGGGCATAGCCATACGACGCTCTGCCCGACGCACTCACCTTGGCCTTGCTGCCCTTCAAGCCTTGCAGCATTACGCCAAAAACCACCTTCACCTGCGCCTGCTCTATGCCAAAATCCGCACTGCAGACGAAGCATGCCACAAACTCTTCCAAGCTGCAGCCTATCGCCGCGTAGCCACCTTGCCGCAGTGGCACTTAACAGCAGAAGGCGCCGTAGACGTAGACGTGCTCAGCCTCGTTTTGGAATAGTCTTTTTGACTCATTTTCTCACGAAAAAACCAACACCATGATAGACCGCGCCACCATCCAACGCATACTCGACGCCGCCGACATTGTCGACGTGGTCAAGGACTTCGTTACACTCAAAAAGGCCGGTGTCAACTACAAAGGGCTGTGTCCGTTCCACAACGAGAAAACGCCCAGCTTCATTGTTTCGCCTGCCAAGCAACTCTGCAAATGTTTTTCTTGCGGCAAAGGTGGAGGCGTGGTGCATTTTGTGATGGAGCATGAGCAAATGACCTATCCTGAGGCCCTGCGCTGGTTGGCTCGCCGCTATGGCATAGAGATAAAAGAGCGTGAACTCACCGACGACGAGCGACAAGCGGCTTCGCTACGTGAGAGTATGTTTGCAATCAACGCTTGGGCGACGGAATATTATGAACATCAACTCCACGACGACGTTGACGGCGTGGCTTATGGCATGGCCTACTTGCGCAGCCGCGGCTTCCGAGATGACATCATCCGCAAATTCCGCTTAGGCTTCTCGCCCACTGCCCGCGATGCCATCGTCAAGGCAGCCACCGCCCGCGGCTTCAGCCGCCAAATGCTCGAAAAAACCGGCATCTGCTATTCCACAGAAGACGGACGACTCATCGACCGCTACCACGGACGAGTCATATTTCCCGTACACACTGTGTCAGGCTCCATCGTAGCCTTCGGCGGCCGCATACTTTCTTCGGATAAAAAACTGGCCAAATACGTCAACTCGCCCGAGTCTGAAATCTACAGCAAAAGCCGCGAACTCTACGGTCTCTATTTGGCCAAGCACGCCATTGCCAAGGCAGACTGCTGTTACTTGGTCGAAGGCTACACCGACGTCATCTCCATGCACCAATGTGGCATCGAAAACGTCGTGGCCTCAAGCGGCACGTCACTCACAGAGGGGCAAATACGCTTGCTCCACCGCTTCACGTCAAACATCACCGTGCTCTACGACGGCGATGCCGCCGGCATCAAAGCCAGTCTACGAGGCATTGACATGCTGCTTGCCGAGGGGCTTAACGTCAAAGTGTTGTTGCTGCCCGATGGCGATGACCCCGACAGTTTTGCCCGTGGCCGAACAGCCTCTGAATATCGTGCCTATATTGAAGCCAATCAAGTGGACTTCATACGTTTCAAAACCCGCCTTTTGCTCTCAGACGCTACCGATGACCCCATACGCCGTGCTGCCTTGATAGACGACATCGTCACGAGCATCGCAGTCATCCCCTCCGACGTGGTGCGACAGATGTATGGAGCCGAATGTGCCCGCCTGCTATCTGTCAGCGAGGAGCTCATCATGAACGAAGTGGCTAAGAAACGAGTCAACGGCACCACGCCGCCACAAAGAGCCGAGACGCAACAGGCCGGTGAAGAAGCCGTTTCTCACGAAGTCTCAGCAGAGTCGAATGCCCCGTCAACTTCAGCACTTCAACCCAAATCCTCGGCCATATCGCGCAGCGAAACTCTGCTGCTCACCGCCATTGTGCGCCATGGTGCCAGTCCGCTATGCCCTGCCCCCTCAATGCCTCCCGTGAGCGTAGCCACCTATATAGCAGCCGATTTGGCAGCCGACGGACTAACCCTCGAGAGTGAAGACGGGCGCAAATTGTTGGCAGAGACCGCTACCATGCCCATAGGCACAAACAGTCTGCAACTGCTCATGAGCCATCCCGACGCCGCCATCAGCAATCTGGCTTCACGCCTCGGCACCGATGCCTACCATCTTTCGCCACTGCTGAGCCAGGGCTACACCCCTGAGGCAGAACGTCTGGATGAAATCATCCCGCGCCTGCTCCACGACTACAAACACGCTGTGGTCAAGACGCGTATGCAGCAACTGCTTTCAGACCTGCAAAAAGCCGAAACTCAAGCCGACCCCGCTCTCAGCCGAGACATTATGAGCCAATATGCCGCTCTTGCCGCCATCGAGCGCCAACTGGCCGCAGTGCTTGGCGACCGCGTCATTAATGGATGAAAAGACAATGAGACGGAAAGGCCAAAGCGGCCAAGCAAGGCCTGTAAGGCCGTCACATAACAGCCCCTGCAAAATTTGCCACACCGCTCTTCCGCTCTTAAACGCTTAGACTCCCCCTCAGAAAAAAAGAAACACACGTTTATGCGCCCCAACCATTGTTTTAGATTATTACTGTCGACGACTCTCCTCGTATTCACCGTTCTCCACAGCGCGGCCCAAGACGCCTACGAGCGCTACATAGACCGATACCACGCCATGGCCGTCGACCAAATGCGCCGCCACGGCATTCCCGCCAGTATCACTTTGGCACAGGGGCTGCTCGAAAGCGGAGCAGGGCAGAGCCGGCTGGCCCGCGAAGCCAATAATCATTTCGGCATCAAGGCCGACTCCCGCTGGACCGGGCGCTATCTCGTTATGGCCGACGACCGACCCGACGACCGTTTTCGAGTCTATCGCAGCGCAGCCGAAAGCTACGAAGACCATTCACTCTTTTTGTGCAACTCTCGCCGCTATGCCGTTCTCTTCTCCCTCTCGTCCACCGACTACCGTGGCTGGGCGCGAGGCCTCAAGGCTGCCGGCTATGCCACCAATCCACGCTACGCCGAGAGCCTCATTTCCATCATCGAGCGCTACAGTCTTCATCGATACGACGTTGGGGGCAAAACCTTCATCCGCAGTGCCCGTCCGGCAGAGCAAGCCGAGGCAGTCTCTTCTTCCGCCTCATCACGCCAACTCTACAAGTGTAATGGTGCCATCTACACCATCGCCCTTCCCGGCGACACCTGGCAAAGTCTGAGCAAATGGAGCGGTGTGAGCCGACGCAAATTGCGCCACTACAACGAAATGCCCAAAGGCATCGAGCCATCTGCCGGAGAGATTGTTTATTTTGAAAAGAAACGCTCCAAAGCCGCACGTGCACTGCGTCATCATGTTCACACTGTCCGAGTCGGCGAAAGCCTCCACACTATTGCACAACACTACGGCATCCGCCTGAAAACGCTTTTGCGCCTCAACGGCCTCGATGCCACATCGACGCTCAAAGTGGGGCAAACGCTCATCATTAGACGCTAAACCACACTACCATACAAACAAAAAATCGCCCCGCTTCGGGAGAGTTTGACTCTCAGCGGGGCGTATTTTTATTTAAGGAACAAATGCCTAATGTATAGACGGAAATACGGGGGGAGGGATGTGGTGAAATGGAAGAAAGATAGGTGAGATTAAAGCGCAATCTTTCGCACCACGTCGCCAACGCGCAAGATATACCAGCCGTGGGGGAGCGAAAGCCTCACCGTCCACGAGGCTGAAGTGATTTCGTAGGTGCCTACATGCTTGCCGGTCATTGAAAAAACTTGCAGTTGCAAACCTTCGGCACCACTAACGACCAATCGGCTGCCATCTTGTCTGATGGCTATGTTTGAAGACAGGGCCGCCGTCTGTTCGATTGCCGGGACCTCTGCGGTTTCGCCGACTTGGGCTGCCATAAGAGCTGTCGGCATCGCGGCGAAGAGAGAGAATATGATGAGTAATGTCTTTTTCATAAGCGGTCACATTTTGTGGGTCGGCAGACGGGGGAGAGCCTTATGCGGAGCTCTCACGACAGCCTCTTCACCGGCAAGTATACGGCATAAATCATTACAGCCCAACAAATCACGCCGTTTTTTTGTGCCAAAAGGCATTTATGATGACGATTATGATGTCTTTTTATAAGTCAAGCACTTTTGCCTTGAGTTTGACATAAACGCAAAAAAGCCTCAGGGGTTAGGCC
>JAHAWW010000193.1 GCA_018383375.1 Prevotellamassilia sp.
CACCACAAGAGCCTGCCACCACCGACATCACGACCGGAGCCTCACCCGTGAAGCCAGTCAAGCGCGACACGACCCGACAAAAGAAACGCTCCAAATCTTCCAAACCGAAGACTCAAAAACAAAAAAATACCACATCAACCATTCACGTATGAAAAGACTACTCACCCTCACATTGGGCGTCCTGACGGCACTCTGCGTCACGGCCCAAAGTCAAGATTCCTGCCGAAAAAGCCGACTGCAAATTGGCGGCTACGGCGAAGCGGTCTATAGCCGCAACTACTATAGCGACAGCCCCTACCGCTATTCCACAGCCGCCAGTCACAAGAACGACAAACACGGCCGCTTCGACATTCCTCACATATCGCTCTCGTTGTCTTACGATTTCGGCAAAGGATGGAGCGTGTCGACCGAAGTCGAATTTGAGCACGGCGGCACCGGCGGCGCCTACGAAAAGGAATTTGAAGAAGGCGGCGAATGGGAAAATGAAGTCGAAAAAGGCGGCGAGGTAGAGATTGAACAGTTTTGGATACAAAAGACTTTCAAGCCGTGGCTCAACGTGCGTGCGGGCCATATTGTCGTGCCCGTGGGCTATATCAATGCCTCCCATGAGCCGCTCAACTTCTTCACCGTCTACAGACCCGAAGGCGAGTCGACCATACTGCCCAGCACGTGGCACCAGACCGGACTGAGTCTCTGGGGCCGCACGCGCTCATGGCGCTATGAGGTGATGTGTGTGGCAGGACTCAACTCGGCCAACTTCACCAAAGAAAACTGGATTCAAGGCGGTTCGGGCACACCCTTTGAGTTTGAACCGGCCAACAAAGTGGGCTTTGCCGCACGCATAGACAACTACAGCATTCCCGGCCTGCGACTGGGACTCAGCGGCTATTACGGACACAGTTCAAATAATGGCTACAACACCGAGACGGGTAAAAATTTTGAGGTAGATGGTGCCGTGGCCGTCGGTAGCTTTGACTTCACCTTCGACGCCTACAACTGGATTGTCGTGGGCAATGCCGACTTTGGCTATCTGGGCAATGCCACAGCCATCAGTGAGGCCAACCAGCGACAGAGCAACTCTTCGCCTTATCCACGCACACTCGTGGGCGACCACGCCGTGGCCTTGGGCATCGAGGCCGGCTACGACCTTTTCTCACGCTTCGCCCGCCTGCGCCGCAGTGGCCAAAACTGCTATCTCTTTGCCCGCTACGACTACTACGACAGCTACAACCCCTCACAAAGCGGCGCCATGGACTATCCCTGGACCGAGCGCTCAGTCATCACGGCAGGCATCAACTACAAGCCGATACCGCAAATCGTGCTCAAGGCGCAATATAGCCAACGCTTTCTCAAAACGCCCTACAACAACGAGCCGGCCCTCTCGTTCGGCGTGACCTATGAGGGCTTCTTTATCAAATAAAACAACGAATTTCTGCGATTAAACCATTATTTTTTAATCCAAATTATGAAAACAAATAAACAACTACTCCTGAGTCTCACAATGGCTCTTGCCGTGCCTTTCGCTCTCACGTCTTGCAGCGACAACGACAACGACCTCACGCCATCACAGCAACAAGACGTCGAATTGGCCGCACTCACCGAGC
Source organism: Prevotellamassilia sp. (assembly GCA_018383375.1). Taxonomy (GTDB): domain Bacteria; phylum Bacteroidota; class Bacteroidia; order Bacteroidales; family Bacteroidaceae; genus Alloprevotella. The sequence goes on from JAHAWW010000193.1 coordinate 1,605, forward strand.
AATATCTCAACGCCACAGTCATACCTACCTACACCTTGCTGGCCAACGGCACCGACACACTCTATCACAAACTCGACTCTTTGCGCACAGTGGCTTGGGCAGGTGGCACCATCACGGCTGAAGCCATAAACGACGTGGCCGGTGTGTTTCTCCGCGCTCGTTCAAACTACGAATTGAGCGAGGCTTTCCTCTTCGGCGCAGCCAGCGACTTCGGCATCGACCCCCACATCGACTCTTGGCCGCTCGACCTTGACCAACTGCGTTCGGCTTTGCTCAACACGGCCACCATCGAAACGCTCCGCACCGACGACGGCACCATAGCCGGCACGACGCTCGGCTCAAGCGTATTGGGTTTCCATGGCATTGAATATGTGCTTTTCCGCCACGGCAAACCGCGCACCGACCTGAACGGCAACGACCCCGACCTGCCCTCAGTCAGCGGTAAACTCGAACTGACCTATGCCGCCGCCGTGGCCGGCGACTTGAGACGAAGTTGTTGCCAAATGGAGGTTTCGTGGAACCCCAATGCCTCAGAAGCCCACAAGGCTTTGGTAGAAGACCTGCCGCATGCCGTACCGGGCAACAACCTGACCTATGCCGAAAACATGTTGCTCGCCGGACAGCCCGGTAGCACCTATTCACACCGCATCAAAGCACTCAACGACATCCTCATTGCCGGCTGCGAAAACATTGCCAATGAGGTGGGCGACGTGAAGATGGGCAAACCCAAAGGCGTGTCGCAAGGCGAACCCGGACGAGATGCCGACTACATCGAGTCGCCTTATAGCCAAAACTCACGCGAAGACTTCACCGACAACATCCGCAGCATCGAAAACGTCATCATGGGCGGACGGCCCGAACTGCGCAACGAGAGCCGCTCCATCTATGCCTACCTCAATGCCCGTAACCCCGAACTGGCGGCCGAGCTCAAAACAAAAATCGATCAGGCTAAAGCGGCCATCCAAGGCATCACCTATCCGTTTGTCACCACCGTGGCCGACGACACCGACACCACCGTGCCTGCTGCCATTAGCGCTTGCCGCGCACTCGACGATTGCCTCATCGCCGTCGACAACTATATCCGCTCTGCTCAATAAAGCCCTTTAGATTTGCTCAAACAATGAAAAAAACAACCCTACTCCTCATTAGTTCGGCCACACTTATGGCTCTCGCCGCTTGTAGCGACGACAACAATACAGCCGGCGTCATTCAGCCCTCCGACGATATTTTCGTGGGGCAGCCCGTCGGGAATTTCACCGCCGAAGAATGGTATCCGGGCGGCGAACTCGGCACCACAGACAACGTGAGCTCGGCATCATACGAAGACGAAACACCGGCCGTGACCATGATGGGCAAAAGCGCAAACTTCAAAAGCGGCGAACTCTTTTTTGAACGCAACTTCGTCGAAACACTCAGCCAGTCCACACCCTTCCGCGGGCTTGGACCGGCTTGGGTGCGCACATCTTGCATCCAGTGCCACCCGGGCTACGGCCATGGCAAAAGGGTTAATACCTACGAGGCCAATTCCACCATTGGCAATGGCTATCTACTGGTGGTCTATCACCCTACCGCCGGCGTCGATGCCGCAGGGAATGCCTATGCCAAAGACAGCTACGTCACCGAACTGACGGGCATGCCGCAAACCAAAGCGGCCAGCCCATTCTTGCCGCCGGTCGACGAGAGCGGCATCAGCATTGCATGGCTCAAAGCCACCGACGGCGCCCTGCCCAACACCTTCCCAGACGGCGAAACCTACGAACTCATCTATCCCGAAGTGACCATCGCACCCGATGCCTTCAACACCAACCCTCGACCTACGAACTACGAGGTGCGCATTGAGAGCACCATCGGCATTTATGGCACCGGACTGCTTGATGCCATTAGCGAAGACGACCTCAAAGCTCAATATCAAGCCGAAGCGCCCTATGTCAGCCTCAACCCGGCCATGTGGGACGCCGCCGCCAACGATTGGGCGGCCTCGGCCTATTATTCTCTGGCCGACGGGAAATGGGCCGATGGCTCAGAAGCCAAAGGCGTAAAGGCCATCAAACGCTACACCTACGCCCTAACACGCGCCTCACTGCAAGATGGTGCCGGAGCCAACGCAATATGGAACATCACCAACGTCACACGAGGCGACCGCACCAAACTTTACACCACACAGGCCTGGGCCAATGCCATGGCAGAAAATGCCGAAGTCATCGACAAAATCAGCCAAGACCCATCGTCGCCCTATTATGCCGACGGCACACGCGAAGGCATAGCTGACGCCGTGCGCGGACTGCTCTCGCCCACCACTGACCAGACCAATAATGCCTGGCATAATTTCACGGCCGAAATGAACGACCAGTCATACTACGACTTTATGGTTTGGCATCGCGGTCTCGCCGTGCCCCGTGCACGCGACTTAAACTCAGCCGAGGTGCAACGCGGCAAAGAGGTTTTCTATGAAATAGGTTGCACCGCATGCCACCGCCCGTCGTGGACAACCGGCAACGACAACTATTGGACATCTAACAACGTGGCTGCCATCGGTAAGTTGCCGCAATATCCCAACCAGAAAATCTGGCCCTACACCGATATGATACAGCACCGCTTGTTTATGAAAAACGACATCCGTACGGGCTGGTGCCGCACCACGCCGCTTTGGGGTCGCGGCCTCTCACTCTCCAACACCGGAGCCGAAGACCGTCTGCACGACTGCCGCGCCCGCAATGAGATTGAAGCCATTATGTGGCACGGCTACAGCCGCGAAAGCGACGCCTACGCCTCAACCGAAAAATTCTACAATTTGCCCAAAGCCGACCGCGACGCCGTGGTGGCCTTCTTACGGGCCATTTAATACTGCTCACGTTATCTCTTTTTATTACCAATCAACACGGCAGTCTTCCCATTTGGAGGACTGCCGCTTTAGATAATCATCGGCCACCAGACTGCCGTTTCCCAAATGACTATGATTAGACCACGCCTTTCCAGCAAAACTGTGGCTTTCGCCGCCCTCATCGCCTTGATTGCCTTAATGGCTGCGGCCACCTTCGTGGAGCATTACCGCGGCACACCGACGGCACTAAACTGTTTTTATCACGCCCCTTGGTTCATTGCCCTTTGGGTGCTGACGCTCACAGCCGGCTGGGCAACGGTATTCAAAGCCCGACTGCCGCGGCCAAGTCTACTCCTGCACCTCGCTCTCGGCTTCATCTTGATTGGAGCCGGCGTATCGTTTTTCACGTCTGAAAGCGGACAAATGCACCTCCGCACCGGGGAAACTGCCGACTATTATTCTGCTGCCGAACATCAAGGCGACAGCGTGCAACTTCCGTTTCAAGTGAGCCTGAAAAAGTTTGACGTAGCCTTTCATGCCGGCACAGAGTCGCCGGCCCAATTCACCGCTTTATTAGAAATAGCCCAAAATGGCGATGAAACCGTGCAAAAGACGGTGGCCATGAACCACGTTTGCGACTATGGCGGCGTGCGTTTTTTTCTCACCTCCTACGACAGCGACCATGGCGGCGTGTTGCTGTCAGTCCGCTCTGACGCTTGGGGCACAGGCATCAGTTATGCCGGCTATGCCTTGCTTTTCTTCGCCTTCGCCTGGCTGTTAGTCTGCAAAAAGGGTGGGTTCCGCCGCATTCTTTCATCGAGAGTTTGGCGCGAGGGCAAAACAACACTTTGCTGCGGTCTGATGTTACTACTTAGCATTCCGGCACAAGCGACTCCCACCACTGTGTCTCGCGAAACCGCACAAAAGTTTGGCACACTATTGGTCAACTACGAAGGCCGCATCTGTCCCATGCAGACCTTAGCCCGCGACTTCACGGCCAAACTCTATGGCGACGTTTGCTATGATGGTCTCACGGCCGAACAAGTGATACTGGGCTGGACGTTTTGGCCTGAAGAGTGGAATCAAGAGCCTTTGATAAAGGTGAAAGGGCAAAGCCTGCGCAAAGAGTATGGATTGAACAAAAATGCTGCTTTCACCGACTTTTTTATGGGAGGCTATCGTCTCGGACCGCTGGTGGCGGGCTATTACAACCAAGGCGACCGCTCCTCCTTAGCCAAAGAGGCCGTCGAAATAGACGACAAACTGCAACTCATCTATAGCCTGCGACACGGCAGACGGTTTAAAATCTTTCCTGTCAGCCTCCGAGAAGGCGCACACACCAAGACAAACATCAGTTGGGTTTGTCCCACAGACACCTTAAACGATTTCAAATTGACGCCCCACGATAGCGCTTTCATCTCAGCCTTTTTCGGTGAACTCTATCAGGCAGCTACTACCGGACAAGAGGCTTTTATGCTAAAAAAACTCGATGAAATGGCGATTTTCCAACAGTCACACGGCGGCGCAACTCTACCGCCGGACCACGTCGTCAAGGCAGAGCGATTATACAATGCCTTTGACCTTCCCGTGTGGTTAAGCCGTTTGCATCTGTGTTTAGGCCTGTTGCTCTGCTTGGCTTTACTGAAAACCACACGTCGTTTCCCGGGCTTTCGCCAAGTCGCTTATATCGTGATGGCTATAAGTTGGTTGGCCTTGAGTGGCTACATCGTTTTGCGATCCATAGTGAGCGGTCATCTGCCAGTGGGCAACGGCTATGAGACCACCTTGAGCATCGCCTGGTGTGCCATGCTGTTGACATTGCTCTTAGGCCTGCCACGCCGCAACGGCACTTTGAGCCGCCGGTTGCTTTTACCGTTTGGTTTTCTCGTATCCGGTTTTTTCCTCCTCGTTGCCTCAATGGGTCTGATGAACCCTCAAATCACGCCGCTCATACCTGTGCTGGCCTCGCCGTGGCTGAGTGTACACGTCTCGCTGGTCATGCTGGCTTATATGTGCTTGACCTTCACCTGTCTGTGCAGTTTGATGGCATTTTGTTCACTGATATTCGGGCGCATATCAGAGACAGAGCTGATGCGGCTAAGCCAACTGGCCCGTCTCTTCCTTTACCCTGCCTTGGCCTGCTTGGCCGCCGGCATTTTCACCGGTGCCGTGTGGGCCGGGGAGAGTTGGGGACGCTATTGGGGTTGGGATCCGAAAGAGACTTGGGCACTCATCACCTTGTTGGTCTATGCTCTTCCGCTCCACGAGGCTTCTATGCCGGCTTTCCGCCGTCCGCGTTTTTTTCTGGCCTATTTATTGTTGGCCTTCACTACGGTCTTGATGACCTACATCGGTGTGAACTATTACCTCACCGGCTTGCACAGTTATGCCGGTTAGTCCATAAAAAATGCCGATTTCATCGCGAAAAAGGGAAAAGCAGCGGCAACACCACCACCATAACGATGCCCATAACAATCTGTAGGGGCAGTCCCACCTTAATATAATCAACGGGGCGGTAGCCGCCTGCTGACATCACCAGGGCGTTGGGCGGCGTGGAGAAAGGTGAGGCGAAACACATGCTGGCAGCCACTGTCACGGCCATCAAAAAGGGCAAGGGGCTCAAGCCCTGAGCCTGAGCGGCCGTGAGCGCAATGGGAGCCATCAAGACCGCCGTGACGGTGTTGGAGATAAAGAAAGTGAGCAACGAGGTGGCCAGATAGACCGCAATCATCAAGGCATACGGTCCGTGGCCAAAGACAGAGACGAGAGAGTGTGCAATCACGTCGGAAGCGCCAGTTTTCTGCAAGGCTGTCGACATAGGCAACATCGTGGCGAAAAGCACGATGCTCTCCCAGTTTATCGCCCTGTAAGCCTCGGCCATACCTCTCACGCAACCCGAAGCGACCATAGCCACGGCCGCCAGAGTCACAGCCGTGACGGGAGCAACGGGAATGGAGTCGACGGCCATCACGACCACCATCACCGCCATGATGATTGCAGCCAAAGGCGCCTTGTAGTCGTGGGTGACGCGGCGGGCAGCCTCGGCAGGGCGTCCCATCACCACCCATTCACTCTCGCCGCCGCGCTCAAGGCGGGCAATGTCTTTCCACGCCCCGCAAGCCAAGATGATGTCTGACTGGCGCAGGCTGATGCGGTCGATGTCGGTGAGCAGATAGCGCTCGTGGCGGCGTATGCCTATCACATTTACGCCGAAACGGTTGCGAAAATCCACTTCGCGTATAGTCTTTCCAGCCAGGGTAGTAGACGGGAGCAGCAAGATTTCGGCCAGTCCCACGTCATAGAAATGTAGTTCGCCGGGCGTGCCTCTCTGTGGTTCGTTGACCAATTGCAAGTCGTCGGCCATACGGTCTACCTCTTCGGCCGCTCCTGACACATAGAGCATATCCCCTTCGGCAAAAGGCACATCACCCAGTGCCGAATATTGCTCAATCTTAGGCGAAAGCAGCAAACCCGTGCGGCGGTGACGACGCAGTTCCATCACGTTGACGCCATAGCGCCCGTGGATGTTGAGTTGTTTGACCGTTTGACCAATCACCGGTGAGCCCTCGCCGACACGCAACACGGCGAGTTGCACGTCAAGGCGGTATTCGGCCACAAGTTGTTGAGGACTTTTAATGCCGGTGGCGGCTTGGTCCGGGCCGTTTTCTTTTTTTGTCAGAAAACGTTTGGACAAGGGCAAAAGACAGACAATGCCCACAATGACACATACGATACCGACGGGCGTAAAGCTGAAAAAGCCCAGTTCAGACGCTGCGTGTCCGGCACCCGTATAGACATCTCGCACGATAAGGTTGGGTGGTGTGCCGATGAGGGTGAGCATACCGCCCATGCTCCCGGCAAAAGCCAAAGGCATAAGCAGACGCGACGACTGTATGCCGGCGGCGCGCGACATGCTCACCACAATGGGCAACATCAATGCCACGGTGCCGGTGTTGCTCACAAAAGCACCTACCAGCGACGTGGCCAGCATAATCAAGACGAAAAGCCTTGTTTCGCTGCGTCCGGCCAGCGAGACGATGCGGCTGCCCACCATGCCGGCCAGACCTGTAGAGAAAATGCCTGCACCCACAATAAACAGGCCGCCCATCATGATGACGATGGGATTGGAAAAACCAGCCAGGGCCTCTTCCGGAGTGAGGGTCCCAATGAGAACGAGTGCCAAAGCGGCACAAATGGCGACAAAATAAGCACGTATGCGGCCCGTGACAAAGAGCAAGGCTGATATGGCCAAGACGATGAAAGTGATGGTCATAGGAGTCTGCGATGTGTAAGTGTGGATTTATGATTTCAAAAAGAACACGACGTTTGTGACCACGCGTACGGTTTTGATATAAGGCGTGTATGCGTCGCGGTCTTCAATCTCGAAATAGCCTTGAGTGGCCTCTTTGATTTTGCCCAGTTCGCTCTCGGAATCGTCGGCAAACTTCTGTGCGGCCGCACGGGCGTCGATGGTGGCGGCCTTAATCATTTCGGGTTTGATTTTATTGAGCTCGGTATATTCATATTTGATGCCCTCACCGTAGTCGGCAGGAGAAATGGCCACCCCGACCTTGAGCAGTTCGCCCATACGGTTGACAAGTTTGCGCACGATGTCGACTTTGTCAGACGCCACGGTAACGGTGTTTTTCACGTTATAGCGGTCTTGTATTTTTGATTTGTCGGTCCAGCGGTCGGTCTGGAGGTCTTCAATCTCGGGCGAATTGAGACTGATGTCGGCGTCGGTGAGGCCGTTGTCTTTAAGGAACTTGACAATCTTGGCGGCGGTGGCATTCACCTCGGCATAGATGCTTTGCAGGTCGTTGCCTGTGGTCTTATAGGTAATGGGCCAGACCACGTGGTTGGCTTTGACTTCTTTTTCGGCCAGACCACGAACCGACACAACGCGGTCGCGCGCGGCGACCTCTTTAATTCCGGAACTCACAAAAAGGCCTGAGAGGGCCACACCTACGGCCAAGATGGCCGCTCCAATCCAACGGGTTTTCATACGTATGTTTATTTAGGGTTAGAATAGTTTCTGCAAATATCATCGCCACGCAGGCATTTGCTGCAAAGATAGGGGGCTTGTAGGGTGCCGGCAAAAGTTTTTGGCCCAATAATCGTTAAAGCCGTGACCTTTTGGGGGAGAAAAAAGGCGTGGCACAGCACGATTATGCCATATACCAAAGTCGTGGTATTGCAGCGGGGCGACAAAGCGCCTAACTTTGCACTCAGAAATCATACAAAACCAACAACACATCAAAACAATGAGCAAGATTTACAAAAGCCTCACCGAATTGGTGGGTCGCACGCCGCTGCTGGAAGTGACAGGCGTGGAGAAGGCACTCGGCTTGGAAGCCCGTCTGCTGGTTAAACTGGAATATTTCAATCCCGGTGGCTCGGTGAAAGACCGCGTGGCACTGGCTATGATAGAAGAGGCCGAAAAGAGCGGCAAACTGCAAAAAGGCGGTGTGATTATCGAGCCCACGAGCGGCAACACCGGCATTGGTCTGGCGTGGGTGGCTACCGTCAAGGGCTACCGCATCATCTTGACCATGCCCGAGACGATGAGTGTGGAGCGCCGCAACCTGTTGCGTGCCCTTGGCGCCGAATTGGTTTTGACGCCCGGCTCTGAAGGTATGAAAGGGGCCATCAAAAAGGCCGAGGAACTCCGTGAGAGCCATCCGGGAGCTTTTATCCCCCAGCAGTTTGAAAATCCGGCCAACCCGGCCATCCATGAGCGCACCACGGCCGAAGAGATCTGGGCCGATACCGACGGCGAAATCGACATTTTTGTGGCGGGTGTCGGCACGGGTGGCACGGTGAGCGGTACGGCCCACGGACTGCGCAAGCACAAGGCCGATCTCCAGGTCTATGCCGTCGAACCGGCCTCGTCGGCGGTATTGTCGGGCCAAGCGCCCGGGGCACACAAGATACAAGGTATCGGCGCCGGTTTTGTTCCGGCCAACTTTGACGCTTCAGCCCCCACGGCCATCTTGCCCATCGCCGACAACGATGCCATTGCGGCTTCGCGATTGCTGGCTCAGAAAG
>JAHAWW010000195.1 GCA_018383375.1 Prevotellamassilia sp.
CGCGCAAATAAACCAATTCCCATTTAAGAGCCCCCTATCGTCTTGGCGCGATAAAGATTTGTAAGGTACTTTTACGTTTGTTTGTATCTCGGCACGACAAAAGACAAAAAAGTTTTATTTGGCAGAGTTCGCCACGGGTTTTGCCCCTCGTTTCAAAAATCTCGTAGTATATTTGTCGCAAACGCTCCGGCCAACAGCGTAAATCATCCGCCGAAGCGCGTCAATCACCCTATGAACAAACTCCTGTTTTGGCTTTTGGCAACGACATCGGTGCTGCTCACGGCCTGCTCAGACCAGTGCAGCATCGCAGGCAACTCCACTGTGGGTAGCCTCGACGGGCGTATGCTCTATCTGCGCGTGAGTTGCAACGGACAGACAGGAGGTGATGAGCCTTGACTCTTGCGAGGTGACCCACGGTCGCTTCACCTTCTCCAGCACCCTCGACCCCACGCGCGTGGCGCAGGTGTGCATCGGCAACGAAAGCCTGATGCCGGTGGTGCTTGAGACGGGCGAACTCGTGGTGCAGGTGGACCACTCGGGCCAGCGCGTGAGTGGCGGACCGCTCAACGACCGCCTCTATGAATTTCTGCAACGCAAGGAACGCATCGAAAACGAGCAATGGGAGCTCGACCGCAAATGTATGGAGATGCTCCACAGCGGTAAGTCGCCCGAAGAGATCAATCGCGAGATTGCCCCAAAAGCCAAAAAGTTGGCCAAGAAACTCGAAGACCTCGAGACGAAGTTTATCAAAGACAACTACGACAATGCGCTCGGTCCCGGGTGCTTTATGTGGCTCTTTCGCCAATATCCCTTCCCCGTGATGACCAACCAAATAGAGCGGATTGTGAAAGATGCTCCGCCGCAATTCCTCCACGACCCCTACGTGAGCCACTATCTCCGCGTAGCCCGACAGGGGAGATGATTTTTTGGCAGCTAGGTAAGCCCTTTCAGGTCTAGTCCTAAAATAGGGGGCTAAAGTCATTGAGCGGCCTCGCAAGCCCTGAAAGGGCGCAACATAATAGCCCAGGTCCGTCAGGCCTGGGTTGGGTGTATACCGCAATAATCCGGCCTGTAAGGTCGGCACATCAAGCGACGATTTATGGATTTCGTCAAATAATCCCGTACGTTGTGCCGACCTTTCAGGCCGGAATTATAGTGTAATCATTTAACCCAGGCCT
>JAHAWW010000196.1 GCA_018383375.1 Prevotellamassilia sp.
CGGCCTGACTTTCGTAGGGCACGAAGGCGGTCTCTTTGAGATAAAACCACATTTCGAGGGGCAGTCCTTGCGGCGTGGCCTCCAGTTGTCGCACGAGCGTCCAGCTCCATGGCGCGTCTTTTTCCACGCCTGGCAGGCTGCGCAGGTAGGCTGTGGCGTAGTGGCGGAAGAGTGTGAGGTTGACGGTGGGCTCGTCTTTGACCGTGTCGGGCAGTGGCAGGTTGAAGTCGTCAGACAGTTTGGCGCGTTGTTGGGGCGTGAGCAGGCCAATGCTGTTCACGTCGATGTGGAGTGCGCGTTTCACGCTGCGTCCCTTTCGTCCCTGCATGCCTTTCCAGTTTTTGAACGAACCGCTCACGAGTGTGTAGGGCGGAATGCTCTGAATGGTGTTGTCGAAGGCGCGTATCTTCACGGCAGTGAGTGTCACCTCTTCCACAATGCCATCGATGCCGGCGCTCGCCACGGTCACCCAGTCGCCCGGTTCGAGCAGTCGCCCGGCCGAGAGCTGGATGCCGGCCACGAGACCCAAGATGGTGTCACGAAAGACAAACATCAGTGCCGCAGCCGCCGCGCCCAATCCGGCGATGAAGCCCAGCGGATTGCGTCCCAGCAGCAGGCCAATCACCACGATGCCGCCTATCACGTAGACCACCACCCGCACGAACTGGATGATGATGAGCACGTGGGGTTCGCTGCCGTCGCGGTACGAGTCGCTGTAGGTGGCTATGCTTTTCAAGAAGGCCGTGGCCAAGCGCACCACGGTTATGGTCATATAGATGCCGGCCGCACCGCTCACCAGCGAGACCCGTGCCGGGGCGAGGTCGGAAGTCAATGCGGGCAGTATGGCATAAAACAACAGACCGGCCACAGCCCGCCACACAGCCGTGAGCACGGTTGGATTGAAAAAATAATCGTCGATGAGTGTGCTGGTCTTGCTGGTCAGATGGACAATGAGCGGCGTCAAAATCTTGCCGGCTATCCATGTGGCTGTCCACAGCAGGGCCACCACGAGAGCCAAGAGCAACCAAGTCGACGTCTCGGTCGCCGCGTCGGCACTGAGCCATCCCGTTTGTTCAATCCATTGGGTCAGAACTGTTCTGATGAATTCCATAAGTGTTTTGTGAGGTTAATCGTCGAGTGCATTTTTGCGGAAATGTGGAGCCGCTATTCCCAGAAAGACGGCCATCGACACCAGGGCCATAATGCCCCCGCAGAGATAGACCGTCGAGAACGAACTGCCGTGTGCCACCGCTCCGGCAGCTGCAATGCCAATGCCGATGCCCACGTCCCACGAGGTGAGGTAGGTGCCCACGGCGGTGGCGCGGCGGTTGTGTGGGGCCAGGCGTACGAAGAGGGTGTTGAAGGCCGGAAACATCATCCCGAAACCCACGCCCTGCAGTGCGCCGGCGGCCACAAAAGCCGCCACAGCCCACTCCTTGTGACTCGAGGCCAGCGGACCGCACAGACCGAGCAACACGAAGGCGGCTACCACGAGGTAAAAGCCCACGGCGATGCAACGGATGAGCAGACCGCGGTCCACATACCGACCGGCCACGATGCGCGAAGCGCCCATACCCAAGGCCAGAAGCACGAAAAACAGTCCCGGTTGCACCGCCACGCCCGCCTGTGCCACATAGACCGACACATAGTTTGTCGTAGCGCCATAGGGCACCGACAGCAACATGAGCGAGAGGCCTGCCCAAATGCCTTTGGGCAAGAAGAAACGGTCGAGCGACAGTGCCCCTTGTCGCGCCATGGGGCCGGAGGGGGCTTTCACGCCCAATGCCAAGGCCAGACCTATCGACGAGGCCGTGGCGGCAGTGAAGAAAATCACGTCGTAGCTCACCCTTCCGTGCAAGAGCAGTCCGGTCATGGGGCCGAGGCTCATGGCCAGATTGTTGGCCAGACCGTAATAGCCCAGACCTTCACCTCGTCGAGCCGAGGGCATAATGTCCACCACCACCGTGTTGCCGCCCACGGTCACGGCGCCAAAGGCCAGGCCGTGCATCACTCTCAGCCCCACAAACACCACCAAGGCGCCGCAGAGCGGATAGCCCAAAAAGGCCAGAGTGAACAGACCGTAGGTGACGAGCCAAAGCCACCGCCGATTGAACGAGTCGAGCAAGAAGGCTGCAAACGGTCTGACGGCCAAAGCCGCAAGGGTGTAGAGCGAGAGTATGACACCGATTGAAGCTTCGTTTTGGTCGAAAGTTTCTTTGAGATAAAAAGGCAAAAGCGGGATGAGCAGCCAAAAGCCGAAATAGAGCATAAAGTTGGCCGCCACCATGGCGAGATAGTCGCGCGTGAAGAGCGGTGGCAACGGGTGATGTTGATGCGAAAACTGCAGGCTGGTCATGTCGTTGCGGCTGGTTGTAAAAAACCGTGGCCGGCTTGTCTTGGTCGTTACTTGTGGCGAAGTTAGTCAAAAAGGGCGGGAGAGCGTGTGTCTACCGCCGCTTTTTTGTCTCTCGCCGTTTGTTTATAAATCGGGGTCAAGCGTGACGTGGTTGCAGCACTTTTTAACTCTTCTCCATCCGCCGCCTCAATAAGTCATCCAACCGCCAAATCTAAAGTAAATCTATAATAAAACGATATAATCATCAGAATGCAAATGTATTATCTTGTTTTAGTCGGATTTGTCTTTAAGAAAAATCTTCTTCTCTGTCTTTTCAATCATTGAAATCTTAAAGAAAAAAGTTTGTGCAAGTATCGCAGAAATTCCTGTCCTTAGCCCGGTTTTTTCTCTCCTTATTCCCGTG
>JAHAWW010000198.1 GCA_018383375.1 Prevotellamassilia sp.
TGATTGCCAACAGCGAAGGCAAACGCACCACCCCGAGCGTAGTGGCCTTTGTGGAAGGCGGCGAACGCAAAGTGGGCGACCCCGCTAAGCGTCAGGCCATCACCAACCCTAAACGCACTATCTACTCCATCAAACGCTTCATGGGCGAAACCTTCGACCAAGTGGGCAAGGAAATTTCACGCATGCCCTACAGCGTGGTGCGCGGCGAAAACAACACGCCACGCGTTGAAGTGGACGGCCGCCAATACACACCGCAGGAAATCTCGGCCATGGTGCTTCAGAAAATGAAAAAAACCGCCGAAGACTACCTCGGACAAGAAGTGACCGAAGCCGTCATCACCGTGCCGGCCTACTTCTCTGACTCACAACGTCAGGCCACCAAAGAAGCCGGACAAATTGCAGGTCTCGAAGTGAAACGTATCGTCAACGAACCCACCGCAGCCGCTCTGGCCTACGGTCTGGACAAAGCTAAAAACGATATGAAGATTGCCGTGTTCGACCTCGGTGGCGGTACGTTTGATATCTCCATCCTCGAACTGGGCGGCGGCGTATTCGAAGTGCTCTCGACCAACGGCGACACCCACCTGGGCGGCGACGACTTCGACCACGTCATCATCGACTGGCTCGTGCAGGAGTTCAAAAACGACGAAGGCGCCGACCTCTCGGCCGACCCCATGGCTATGCAGCGCCTGAAAGAGGCTGCCGAAAAAGCCAAAATCGAACTGTCAAGCTCCACCACGACCGAAATCAACCTGCCCTACATCATGCCCGTGGGCGGTGTGCCCAAACACTTGGTCAAGACACTCACCCGTGCGAAGTTTGAAGCATTGGCTCACGGCTTGATTGAAGCCTGCAAGACCCCCTGCCAGGCCGCTCTGCAAAGCGCAGGTCTGTCTACCTCAGACATCGACGAGGTGATTCTCGTGGGCGGTTCGTCACGTATCCCCGCCGTACAGCAGCTCGTGGAAAACTTCTTCGGCAAAGCTCCCTCAAAGGGTGTGAACCCCGACGAAGTGGTAGCCGTGGGCGCAGCCATCCAGGGTGCCATCTTGAACAAAGAGAGCGGTGTGGGCGATGTGGTATTGCTCGACGTGACGCCCCTCTCACTCGGCATCGAGACCCTCGGCGGCGTAATGACCAAACTCATAGACGCCAACTCTACCATCCCCTGCAAAAAGAGCCAGGTGTTCTCAACGGCCGAAGACAACCAGCCCGAGGTGACCATCCACGTATTGCAAGGTGAGCGCCAGTTTGCCCGCGACAACAAGAGCATCGGCCGCTTCAACCTCGCCGGCATTGCTCCCGCCCGCCGCGGTGTGCCGCAGATTGAGGTGACCTTCGACATCGACGCCAACGGTATCCTCAACGTTTCGGCCAAAGACAAAGCCACCGGCAAAGAGCAAGCCATCCGCATCGAGGCCAGCTCCGGTCTGAGCAAAGAAGAAATTGACCGCATGAAAGCCGAAGCCGAGGCCAACGCCGAAGCCGACAAGAAAGAGCGCGAGCGTGAGGACAAACTCAACCAAGCCGACAGCATGATTTTCCAGACCGAGAACCAGCTGAAGGAACTGGGCGACAAGCTCCCCGCCGACAAGAAGCAACCCATCGAGGCCGCCCTCGCCAAACTCAAAGAGGCCCACAAAGCCGCCGACCTCGCCGCCGTTGACGCCGCCACCGCCGAACTCAACGCCGCTTGGCAGACCGCAAGTGCCGAAATGTATCAGCAGGCCGGCGCAGCCCAGCCCGGTGCCGGAGCCGGAGCCGGTTTCGCCGGAGGTGCCCAGCAACCCGGTGCCGGTCAGCAAGGCCACCAAGGCTCCAACAAAGACGACATCCAAGACGCCGACTTTGAGGAGGTGAAGTAAG
>JAHAWW010000199.1 GCA_018383375.1 Prevotellamassilia sp.
GCACGGAACGCATCGCCAAGAAGGTGGACGCTGCCATCTTTTTTGCCGATATCCGCCGCGTGCGACGGGGCTACTACCACCTCGTCTTGCGCCGTATGACCGACGAACCCAAAGACTTCCCCGACTACGCGCTCACAGAACAATATATGCGCGAACTTGAGCAAATCATCCGCCGCCAACCCCACCTGTGGCTTTGGAGTCACCGACGTTGGAAACACCGCCGTGCCGCCGACGGCTCACGCCTTGACAATTAACACAGACAACAAAATAAATAACACACACGATAATGAAACAAACTTTCAACCGCACACTGGTCACTGCCGCCCTGCCCTATGCCAACGGCGGCGTGCACATCGGCCACCTCGCCGGTGTCTATGTGCCTGCCGACATCTACGTGCGCTATCTCCGACTGCGTGGTCGAGAGGTGCTCTTCATCTGCGGCTCAGACGAGCACGGCGTGCCCGTCACCATCCGAGCACGCAAAGAGGGCTGCACACCGCAAGAAGTCGTAGACCGCTACAACCACATCATCCGCGAGTCGTTTGAAGGCTTCGGCATCTCGTTCGACTTCTTCGGCCGCACCACCTCGCCCACCCATCGCCAATTGGCCTCCGACTTCTTCCGCACACTCTATGACAAAGGAGAATTTGTCGAAAAAGAGAGCGAGCAATACTATGACGAAGAGGCCAAGACCTTCCTGGCCGACCGTTACATCACGGGCGAATGTCCTCACTGCCACGCCGAAGGCGCCTATGGCGACCAATGCGAGAAATGCGGCACCGCCCTTTCGCCCACCGAACTCATCAACCCACGCAGCACAGTGAGCGGTTCGACGCCCGTGCTCCGCAAAACCCGCCACTGGTATCTGCCGCTCGACCGCCATCAGCAATGGCTCGAACCGTGGATTACACAAGACCACAAAGACTGGCGCTCCAACGTGATGGGACAGTGCAAGTCTTGGTTTGATATGGGCCTGCAACCTCGTGCTGTCAGCCGTGACCTCGATTGGGGCATCCCCGTACCGGTCGAAGGCGCCGACGGCAAAGTGCTCTATGTGTGGTTTGACGCCCCCATCGGCTACATCTCCAACACCAAAGAACTCCTGCCCGACTCTTGGGAGAAATGGTGGAAGAGCGAAGACACCCGTCTGGTCCATTTCATCGGCAAAGACAACATCGTCTTCCACTGCATCGTCTTCCCCGCCATGCTCAAGGCCGAAGGTAGCTACATCCTACCCGACAACGTCCCGGCCAACGAGTTTCTCAATCTCGAAGATAAAAAGATTTCCACCTCGCGCAACTGGGCCGTTTGGCTCGACGAATACCTCAAAGACCTGCCGGGCAAGCAAGACGTGTTGCGCTATGTGCTGACGGCCAATGCGCCAGAAACAAAAGACAATAACTTCACTTGGCGCGACTTCCAGGCTCGCAACAACAACGAACTGGTGGCGGTTTATGGCAACTTCGTGAACCGTGCGCTCCAGCTGACCAAGAAATACTACGACGGCGTGGTGCCTGCACGTGGCACTCTGACCGATTTCGACCGCGAAATCATTGGCGAATTCACCGACGTAAAGGCTCGTGTGGAAGAACTGCTTGAAGGTTTCCGCTTCCGCGACGCACAAAAAGAGGCCATGAACTTGGCACGCATCGGCAACAAATATCTGGCCGACAGCGAACCCTGGAAAGTCATCAAGACCGACCCCGAACGCGTCAAGACCATCCTCAATCTCTCACTCCAGCTCGTAGCCAATCTGGCCATTGCGTTTGAACCGTTCCTCCCGTTCTCATCAGAGAAACTGCGCCGGATGCTCGCCGTGGGCGAAGTGAAATGGGACGAACTGGGCAGCATAGACCTGCTTGCCGAAGGACACCAACTGGGCACTCCCGAACTGCTCTTTGAGAAAATCGAAGACAGTGTGGTCGAAGCCCAAGTGCAGAAGTTGCTTGACATGGAAGCCGCTAACGCCGAAGCCAACTATCGCGCCAACGACATCAAAGCCGATATCCAATTTGAAGACTTTGAGAAACTCGACATCCGCGTGGGCACGGTCAAAGCCTGTGAGCGTGTGCCCAAAGCCGACAAATTGCTGAAGTTCACCATTGCCGACGGCCTCGACGACCGCACCATCGTGTCGGGCATAGCCAAACACTACGCCCCCGAAGACCTTGTGGGCCGTCAGGTGTGCTTCATCGCCAATCTGCCGCCCCGCAAGTTGCGCGGCATCGAAAGCCAAGGTATGATACTCTCGGCCGAAAACTTCAACGGCGAGCTCAGCGTCATCACCGTCGACCGCGAGGTAAAACCCGGCAGCGAAGTGAAATAAATGCGTTGCTCTGAGGCCGTAAGGTTGACGCATAGGCTCTTCAACTCTGAAGCCTTCGCCGATTGACGCGACCTTGCTCGATACACCAAAAAGAGAGACTGAACCGCTATTGGTTCAGTCTCTCTTTTGTTTTCAGTCCACAAGTCAACACTAAACGCCTTGACTTGCCAAACCTTTAGTCGCGCTGCGACCTATTACATATTCATACCACCGTCAACCTGGATGACCTGTCCGCTGATGTAAGAAGACATGTCTGAGGCGAGGAAGGTGGCAACGTCGGCGATATCTTCGGGTTTGCCGCCGCGACGCAAGGGGATGGCTTTCATCCACTCTTTACGCACCTCTTCAGAGAGGGCAGCGGTCATGGCAGTTTCGATGAAACCCGGTGCGATGGCGTTGGCACGGATGCCGCGGCTACCCATTTCCTGAGCCACACTCTTGGCCAGTGCAATCATACCGGCCTTTGAAGCGGCATAGTTGCTCTGTCCGGCGTTGCCGTGAACACCCACGACGCTGGCCATGTTGATAATCGAACCACTGCGCTGACGCATCATGATGGGGGTGCAGGCATGGATGAAGTTGAAAGCCGATTTGAGGTTTACGCCAATCACAGCGTCCCACTGGGCTTCAGACATACGCATCATCAAGCCGTCTTTGGTGATTCCGGCATTGTTCACGAGGATGTCGATAGAGCCGAAATCGGCATGTACTTTGCCCACCACTTCTTCAGTCTGAGCGAAGTCGGCAGCGTTTGAAGCATAAGCCACACACTTCACGCCAAGGGCTTCGATTTCAGCCTTGGTGGCTTCACCGTTTTCGTCGATAACGAGGTCTGTAAAGGCAATGTTGGCACCCTCTTGGGCAAATTTCAAGGCGATGGCCTTACCGATGCCACGGGCAGCGCCTGTGACCAATGCGGTTTTACCGGTTAATAATCCCATTGTATTAATTCTTTTATTGTTGTTGGTTGAATAGATTTTCTTTTACAGAAGGCCAAGGCGCCGGCTGTATCGTTCAGACGATTTGGGTGTTCATGCCGAGCGCCCTGCGCACAATGCTCATCACGATGGGGCGTGTGTCGGCTTCGGTGAGACCTTCTCCGAGACGGTCATAAATATAGGGCACCTCAAGCCCCTTGACGGCGTAATGGATGATGTCGGCCATCAAGCCCACGTGGTCAATGCGGAATTTGGCCTTGGCCACTCCCTCCTCAAGCACTCGAGCCAAGATGGAACGCTCTTCTTCGTCAAACTTGCGGCGCACTTTCTCCACAAGCCAGATGTTGCGAAAGAACTCTGCTCTGAGCGAACCATTGCGCGCCACGGTCTCCTTAATCATACTCAAATGGGTATAAATGAGCGTGAGCACCTTCTGCTCGGGTTCGGCGTCGATTGAGGCCACCTCGTCGAGACGCTCCGACAGCCGCTCAAGCTCACTCTCAATCACGGCGGTATAGATTTCTTCTTTGTTTCTGAAATAAGTATAGAGCGTGCGGCGACCTTTGCCTGAATGGATGGCAATATCGTTCATCGTCGTGGCATCCAGACCTTTACGCGCAAAGAGTTCGCGCGCCACTTCTACCAGTTTCCGTCGTGTCTTTGAGATGGACATAAGTGTTGAGCGTAGTGGACAATAGTGAGAGCCTTAGTCATCGGAGCTTAACACACACGAGGAGGGCTCTCTCGTTTTGTGCTGCAAAGTTAGGCTTTTTGACCATCACCGACAAACATTTGAGGCAAAATTTGCACACTTACCCATATTTGTGCGCTATTTTGGCCGCAGCCTCCCCTGGTTGAGGTTTTGAGCCTTTGTTTTCAAGGGGAAAGGCGGCTTTTTGCTATACCCTATTTTTATCCTTTTTCCCAATCACACAATCACAGCCTTGTAACTTCCTGATTTGCTTTGTTTTGCTGTGACTGAACGATTCAGTCACGTTCAATCACGCCAAAGACGGCCCTCGAGCGGCTCGACGTGTGTCGAAACCAGCCAGAGGGCCGTCTTGTTTATCTTAGAAAAAAGGTATAGGCGGGGTTATTGCTCTTCAGCAAGACCTACGACGACGCGGTTGTTGTCGTTTTCGGGGAAGGGCTGCACGGTGTCGCCCTTATAGTCTGAAGCGATGCGGCTGCTATCGATGCCGTATTTGTTGATAAGCATCGTCTTGACGGCAGCGGCACGTTTCTCAGAGATGGCCTTGTTGATGGTGGCATTACCCGTACCGGCATCAGCGTATGCGGTGAGTTGCACCTTAGCCGTGGGGTGAGCCTTGAGCCATTCGGCGAGTTTGGCCACTTTCACCTCTTCGGCAGCCGTCACCTTCGAGCTGGCAATCTTGAAGAACACATTAATGGATGTCTTCTCTTTCACCTTAGGCTGGGGCTGGAGTTTGGGCTCAGGCTTGGGTTCGGGTTTAGGTTGCGGTGCGGGCACCACGGGTTTGGGCTCGGGCTTGGGTGCCGGTTTGGGCGCGGGAGCAGGTGCGGGAGTGGGAGCCACTTTTACTTTCTTGAAGCCGAACTTATAGGTCAGGCCAAGCATTGCAGTGGCTTGCC
>JAHAWW010000143.1 GCA_018383375.1 Prevotellamassilia sp.
TGGACTACGTGCTCACGGGCCATTCCAAGCAAACCCACGTGGCTCTCGACGATTGCCGCATCCTACCCCACTGGGCCGGACGCCGAGGCCATCTCGACCACCACCTGCTCAAAGGCAACGGCAGACTGACTCTCAGCGACAAAAAAACCAAACAGACGATATACGTCACGACTTTCTCCACACTCTATCATGAGTGGCTCGCCACAAATGAGGCGAAAGGCAGTGAGCGCGCTTTCGAACAGGTGTTTCAGGCTCCATTGCCTAAACGAAATGCCGTGGCCACACTCCTGCTCTACGACACCGATGGCGACACACTGGCCTGCGTCAGTCACGACATTAACCCCAAAGATATTTTGTGGCGTCGCGACGTGCCTGCCACACTGCCTCCCCATCGCTTATTGAGACAAGCCACTTGCAAGACGCCAATCAATGTGGCCATTGTGGCCGAGGGCTACAAACTAGAAGAGGCCGAACAATTTTTTGCCGCCGCCGAGGTAGCTTGCCAATCTATCTTTGCCCATAAGCCCTTTAACCGTTTTGAGTCTCGCTTCAACATGTTGGCCGTGGCCCTGCCTTCTGCCGAAAGCGGTGTGAGTGTGCCGCGACTGGGCGAATGGCACGAGACCGCCTTGGCTTCACACTTTTCGACGTTTTATAGCGATCGCTATCTCACGACCCTCAGACTCAAACAAGTTTATGACGCTCTGGCGGGCTTGAACTTCGACCACATCATCATTCTCGCCAACACCACCGAATATGGCGGTGGCGGCATATATAATGCCTACACACTCACAACGGCCGGACATAGGCTCTTTCGTCCGGTGGTGGTACATGAGTTCGGCCACAGTTTTGCCGGGCTTGGCGATGAGTATGCCGAAAATGGCTTTGAGACCTTATATGCTCAGAAGACTGAGCCATGGGAACCCAACATCACTTCGCTCGTCGACTTTGAAGCAAAGTGGAAAGACATGTTGCCTCCCGGCACCGCCATCCCTACACGTCCGACCAAGGGTGATAGCCGCCGGGTCGGCGTTTATGAGGGAGCGGGGTATGTGACCAAGGGCCTCTATCGCCCCACAGCCGATTGCAGAATGCGCACCAATGAGTGTAGCGAGTTTTGCCCTGTTTGTCAACGCGCCATCGAGCGCATCATTCGATTTTACACTGAGGAATAAACGCCTCGCTTTAATCCACCAAGACTTATCCATAGCTTAAGAGCCGCCACGTATTGTTTGAAGCGTTCTCTAAGCATTCCACACAAATCAACCAATGGCAGAAAAACGTAAGACCAAATCAGCAGCAAAAACAAAAGCCGCCAAAACTCCCGCCAAAGCCACAAAGGGCTTAGCAAGCCTTGGCAAGACGCTCTCGCCCGATAATGGATGGAAGGCACTGCTTGTCGGCGAAAACTTGAAGTTTATCGTCGGTATGCTTTTGCTTGTCGCCGCTCTCTTTATGATTGTTTCGATGGTGTCGAACTTCTTCACGGGGGCTGCCGAACAGAGCGCCATTGAGAGCGGAAGCGACTTTGAACCTGAAAACTACGGCGGCAAACTGGGTGCCTATACGGCCTATTATTTCATGAACCATCTCTTTGGTGCCGGTGCGCTGTTGCTGCCTGTTTTTATGATATTGTTGAGTGTAAAACTTATGAATGTCTACCGTGTGAGACTATGGAAGTGTTTTCTCAACTGCGGCTTTTTGATGGTTTGGTTATCGGTGACGCTCAGTCTTTTACAAGAAACTCAGATTGTGGGTAGCGACCTGCCGCGCGACACGCTTGGCGGAGGTCATGGCCGCAATGTGCTTGAATTTCTCCATAATGCCGTGGGCATGTTCACTACGGTAGCAATCATCGTCGCCGCCGCCATTTTCTATTTCATCTATCTCAGCGGCGAAACCATCAAGTATTTGCGCCAGCTCATGCAGCCCCATAAGATGCTGAAGCAGGGATGGGCACGCTGGGGTTGGCATCGCAAAGACAAGGTCGCCGAAGCGTCTGACGAAGAGGCCAACGAAGAATCGGACGATGAGACTAACGAAGAGATGCCAGTCTATCTCACAGACGAGATGAAAGCCGAAGAAACAGAAGAAAAGGGGCACAAAGACGAGTTTGCCATCAAATTGGATTTTGCCAACGACGAAGTGGGCGACGAGCAACACACGGGAGTGACGCTCGAAGACAACGGCGGCACCGATAGTGACCAAACCACCTTTGAAGTGGAGTCTGTCACCGAAGAAGAGGCAGCCACGACCAACACCGTGCCTTCAGAGCCCTACAATCCGCGTCTTGACCTCGAATATTATCAATTCCCCACCACCGACCTACTCGACACCCACGGCGATAGTGGCACGGCCATCGACATGAAAGAGCAAAACGCCAACAAAGACCGCATCATCTCGGTGTTGAAAAACTTTGGTGTAGATATTGTCAGCATCAAAGCCACCATTGGGCCTACGATTTCGCTATATGAGATTACACCGGCTCCCGGCGTGAAGATTAGCAAAATCCGCAACCTTGAGGACGACATTGCCATGAACCTTGCCGCGCTCGGCATCCGTATCATTGCGCCCATCCCGGGTAAGGGAACGATTGGTATAGAAGTGCCCAACAAAAATCCGCGTATCGTTTCGATGGAAAGCATTATCAACACGCGCGCTTTCCAAGACACCACCTACGAGCTTCCCATCGCCCTGGGCAAGACCATCACCAATGAAGTGTTCATCCGCGACCTCACCAAAATGCCCCACCTGCTTGTGGCCGGTGCCACGGGCCAAGGTAAATCTGTGGGCCTTAATGCCATCATCACTTCCTTGCTTTACAAAAAACATCCAAGCGAACTGAAGCTTGTCATGGTCGACCCCAAAAAGGTAGAGTTTAGCGTCTATGCGCCCATAGAGAAACACTTTCTCGCCATGATACCCGGCGAAGACGACCCCATCATTACCGATGTGACCAAGGTGGTGCAGACGCTCAAGAGTCTTTGCCAATTGATGGACCATCGCTATGACCTGCTGAAAAAGGCCAAGGTGAGAAACATCAAAGAATACAATGCCAAGTTCAAGGCTCGTCAGCTCAATCCCGAGAAGGGGCATGAGTTTATGCCATATATCGTCGTGATTATCGATGAGTTTGGCGACCTCATCATGACTGCCGGCAAAGAGGTGGAACTCCCCATTGCGCGTCTCGCCCAATTGGCTCGAGCCGTCGGCATGCACCTCATCATTGCCACACAGCGCCCCACTACCAACATCATCACAGGCACCATCAAGGCCAACTTCCCGGCTCGTATGGCCTTTAAGGTGACTTCGCGTATCGACAGTCAGACCATACTCGACCGCACCGGTGCCAATCAGCTTGTGGGCAAGGGCGATATGCTCATTCTCTCATATTCGTCTCCCGATCCCGTGCGTGTGCAGTGTGCCTTTGTCGACACGCCCGAGGTGGACAAAATCAGCGAATATATTGCACGACAGCAGGGCTACCTCACGCCTTACGAACTGCCCGAGCCGCTTGTCGAAGGCGACGGAGCAGGTGGAGGTGAAGACCTCGATGCGGGTACCATCGATCCACTTTTTGAAGAGGCAGCTCGCCTTGTAGTGGTGCATCAGTCGGGTTCGACTTCGCTCATCCAGCGCAAGTTCTCGATTGGCTACAACCGTGCCGGCAGACTGATGGACCAATTGGAGCGTGCCGGAATTGTCGGTCCGGGCCGCGGAGCCAAACCTCGCGAAGTGCTCTGTCCCGATGAAGTAGCGCTTGACGCCCGTCTCGACACCCTGCATTGATTTTCAACATTCGTTTCTTTATCAGCCAACTTTTTTAGTTATGACTCAGACCAAATGGCTTATGGTGGCACTCACTGCCATCGCTATGTTATTTTCAACCGAAACGGCCGCACAAACCCCTCGCCAAATACTCGACAAGACAGCAACCATCGTCACCTCGGGAGGCGTACAAGCCAATTTTGTGGTGACCAACTACAAAAAACAGACCGCAGTCGGTCGCTCTTCTGGCACATTCTATGTTTCGGGACGCCGCTTCAAGATTGTATCGGCAGCCGGCAATTCGTGGTTCGACGGCAAGACGCTTTGGTCGCTCATGGAGGGCAGCGACGAAGCCTATGTCTCCACGCCCACAAAAAAAGAATTGCAATCGCTCAACCCCTACTCCTTCATCCATCTCTATAAGTCGTGCTATACCATCTCCTCCACTTCGACCACCTATATGGGGCGAGCTTGCCACGAGGTCAAACTCAAGGCACAGAAACAAGGTATGGATATCAACGAAGTATTGATTACCATCGACAAGTCGACTTATCTCCCCCACTGCGTACGTTTTCGTCCGAGTGGCGGTGAATGGGTGCGTGTGCAAGTGAGCGGCGTGAAGACTGGACAAAAATGGAGCGACAATTTTTTTCGTTTCGACGGCAAGGCGCACAGTGGCGTGAGAGTCGTCGATTTGCGATAAAAGGCTCAGTTACGCGTCCAAGCCAACTTGTTGTCTTTTTATCTCTTTGACTCTTTATCTCTTTGACTAAAAAACTCATTCAGCAATCAATATGGAAAACATTAAATGCCTCATTCTCGGTGCCGGTCCTGCCGGTTACACCGCCGCAATTTATGCCGGCCGTGCCGGTCTTCAGCCCGTTGTGTGTGAAGGTCTGCAACCCGGCGGACTGCTCACCATGACCACCGAAGTAGAAAATTTCCCAGGCTATCCCGATGGAGTTCAAGGTCCCGACATGATGGAAGACATGCGCCGCCAAGCCGAGCGTTTTGGAGCCGATATTCGTCCGCGCATTGCCACAAAGGTAGACTTTAGCTCGACACCTCGCACGGTAACTTTCGACGACAACACCCAAGCCACATTCACCACCCTCATCATTGCCACCGGTGCGGGCGCAAAATACCTCGGTCTGTCAGACGAAGAGAAATACCGCGGCATGGGAGTGAGCGCGTGTGCCACATGTGATGGTTTTTTCTATCGCAAAAAGACCGTTGCCGTTGTGGGCGGTGGCGACACAGCCTGCGAAGAAGCCACCTATCTTGCCGGTCTTGCTGCCCAGGTCTACCTCATCGTGCGCAAGCCCTTCTTGCGTGCTTCCAAGGCCATGCAAGACCGTGTGTTTGCCAACGAAAAAATCAAGGTGTTGTTTGAGACGAACGTCACGGGACTTTTCGGCGAAAACGGCGTTGAAGGCGCCCACCTTGTTCATAAAAAGGGCACGGCCGACGAGCACACCTCCGACATTGCCATCGATGGTTTTTTCCTTGCCATTGGCCACAAACCCAACAGCGACATTTTCGTGGGACAATTGCCTCTCGACGAAGCAGGCTACATCAAAACCCACGCCGGCACACCGCTGACCGACCTGCCCGGCATTTTTGCCGCCGGCGACGTGGCCGACCCTCATTATAAGCAAGCCATCACCGCAGCTGCATCGGGCTGTAAGGCTGCCATTGAGGCCGAGCGCTATATTGCGTCATTGGCCGACTGAGCCAACAGACATAGGAATACATCCACCACCATCAGGGAAGGGCCGTATGGTTCTTCCCTGTTTTTATATCCGTATGCAGCCTGACCATTGATGTTCAAAAAAGTCGGTCGTCAGTGACAAAACCATTTAATTTTTTAGACCATTATTTTTCGAAGAAGGCGGAATAGATTAAAACGCTGACCCAAACGGACAGATTTATACGGTTTTCAATCAAAAAACAGCCTGTCCTTATCGCTGAAGTTTCTCTCATAAGGACAAGAAAAACCGGGCTTAGCCCCGTAAGTGCCTTATCGACAAAAAAGAGGGCCTGAAAGCACCCTCTTCTTCTATCTCACCTGAAAGATACGCCCATTAAGCCACCCGAAAAAAGACAAAAAAGGCTTTGAAGTCACAAAAAATCGGGTAATCACACGAAGATGCCATCTTTTTTGTATTTTTGCAAAAGGTAGGCCCCAACCGGAGCCGCCCGGTGACGGTGCAGTCGCACCAATACCCATATATGTGGCTGCAAAACTGCAGAGCAACGCCCGAACTACATCTTTTAAACTTTATAAAACCATGACATTAGATTCTTGCAACTTTCAAGGTAAGAAAGTGATTGTGCGCGTAGACTTCAACGTGCCTCTTGACGAAAACGGCAACGTGACAGACGATACCCGTATCCGCGGTGCGCTGCCCACGCTCAAAAAAATCCTTGCCGATGGTGGCGCTCCCATTATCATGAGTCATATGGGCAAGCCCAAAGGCAAAGTCAACCCCAAAATGTCGCTTTCACAAATCGTGAAGCCCGTCAGCGAAAAGTTGGGCGTACCCGTAGCTTTCGCTCCCGACTGCGCCAAAGCTGCCGATGCCGCTGCCGCCCTTAAGCCCGGCGAGGTGCTCTTGCTCGAAAACCTTCGTTTCTATCCTGAAGAAGAGGGCAAGCCCGTGGGCATTGACAAAGCAGACCCTGCCTACGACGCTGCCAAGAAAGAGATGAAAGCCCGTCAGGCTGAGTTTGCCAAGACACTGGCTTCTTATGCCGACATTTACGTCAACGACGCTTTCGGTACGGCCCACCGCCGTCACGCTTCTACGGCCGTCATTGCCGACAGCTTTGATGCCGACCACAAGATGCTGGGCTACCTCATGGAAAAAGAGGTCAACGCCGTCGACAACGTGTTGAGCAACATCAAACGTCCCTTCACCGCCATTATGGGTGGCTCAAAAGTGTCTACAAAAATCGGCATCATCGAAAACTTGATGGACAAAGTGGACAACCTCATCCTTTGCGGTGGTATGACCTACACTTTCGCCAAAGCCCTGGGCGGTCATGTGGGTGTCTCTATCTGTGAGGACGACAAACTGCAATTGGCTCTCGACATCATTGAAAAAGCAAAAGCAAAAGGTGTGAACCTCGTGCTCGGCACAGACTGCATCGCTGCCGACAAATTCGCCAACGATGCCAACACGCAGGTGGTACCTGCCGGTGCCATTCCCGAAGGTTGGGAAGGTCTCGATGCCGGTCCCGAAACCCGCAAGAGTTTTGCCAAAGCCATCGAAGGCGCCAAGACCATCCTGTGGAACGGTCCTGCCGGCGTATTTGAATTTGACAACTTCACCGGTGGCTCTCGTGCAATTGCCGATGCCATTGCCAAGGCCACTGCCGACGGCGCCTTCTCACTCATCGGTGGCGGCGACTCTGTGGCTTGCATCAACAAGTTTGGCATGGCCGACAAGGTGTCGTACATCTCAACCGGTGGTGGTGCTCTGCTTGAGGCCATCGAGGGCAAAGTGCTGCCCGGTATTGCTGCCATCAAAGGCTAAGGCAAAAAGGCCAACAGCCAACGGCTAAAAGCTAAAATGCCAAGAGCCCTCAAATAAATAGAGGCGGATTTTTGTGCAGTCCTATCCATTGGCGTAGGCATTGACTCATAAATCCGCCTCATTTATATTATATAATCCCTATGCGTTTTCACTCCCTTCACTCAGTAGTCGTCTCAACGGCCTTAATAGTCGCCGGCAGTCTCGCTGCGTGTAGCTCACCAGCATCTGAACCGCAATCTCCGGCCACGACCGACAGCCTAAAATCTGCCGCAACCGACACCAACCAACTGGTGATAGCGCTGTTGCCCACGATTGAGAACCTCCCCTACTTCTTTGCCGAAGACCGTGGCTGGTTCAAGCATAACGGCAACATCGTCGTCGAGCTTCACGGCGGGCAATTCGACTGCGACACTGCCCTGCTCGGCGGTCGCTGCGTCGTGGCACAAACCGACACCGAGCGTATCGGCATCTACACCCGTGCCGGACATCGTCTCGCTGAAATTGCCGAAGCTCCCACCGAGCGCAAACTGGTGGTTTGTGGCCGCTTGCGCATCAACAAACCCGAACAGCTTCGACTGCGCACCCTCGCTATCAGCCGACAGTCGGCCGAGGCCGTCGAGGCCTATCGCGTGATGAAACAAATTGGAGTGGAAAAAGAAGACGCTCTGCTACCGCTCATCAACGACCTGTTTTTGCGCACGTCAATGCTCAACGACAACCAAATCGACGCGGCCCTGCTACCTGAACCATTGGCCACTCAGGCCGTGACAGCCGGACACAAAGTCGTTTTGAACCTTACAGAGAACCCCGTGATGGGCCGGCTCGCAGCCACCCAAAAGACCAAAAGCCGCAAAGACTTCGACCAAAGATGGCAGACCGTGGTGAAAATGCGTAATCAGGCAGCCGACAGCCTTAATCGCTATGGCAAGCGTGCCTGTGTGAACATCCTGAAGCAGCGCTACCGCCTCACGCCGCAAGCCTTAGACAGTCTGCACCTTCCTCAATACGCTCACTAATCCCCGACCAAGACCCACACAGTGAACAACTTCGCTCCAAAAGCCCTCAAAGCCTTGTGCCAACACGACCTTGGCCAAGCCATTGAGGCGCTCCATAACTTCGCCTCGGCGGCCTCACTGCCGACAGATGCTTTCGGCCTTAAAAGTCTCTCTGAAGACTATGAAATGATGGTTAACTATATGGCCGGAGGCTACGACGACCAGGCGCGCGAAAAACTCTATACGCACTTTTTGAGCCGTGCGGCACAGTGCTATTGTCAAATGGTCTACGCCGGACTGCGCGACGATGCATCCAATGCGTTTGCCGCCACCCGTCGCACTCTGCGCCTGATGGACGTGCCCCACAGCCTACCTGAGGTGTGCCGCCATGAGGCTACAGGCCGTGTTATCTTTGACGTGGCTTGGACTTCGCCCGTCTGGACAGGTGACGACCTTGATGCCGCCCAACAAATCATAGACTCAGACCATTTTTCATTCACCCAAAAAGCCCTGTTGCTCAGTGGCACAATGCTCGGCGCCCTTCACTTTTTTGACGCCGCCAAACTCACCCTGCTCTTGCGCCACGCCGGCCACACCGACGACCGACTCAGGGCGCGTGCACTGGCAGGAGCCGTTCTCGTGGCCACTCATCACCGGTCGTTGGTTGGCTTTTTCCCTTCGCTCAAAGAGGCCTTCGACACACTGAAAGCCACACCGCGCTACGCCAGCGAACTCAGCGACCTTCAGACCGCACGCATCTTGAGCCTTGAGGTGAAAGAAATTGAGAAGAAAATGCGCGAAGAAATCATTCCGGGAATTATGGAGCACACCAAGCACCTCAAAACTGACCTTCGTCACTTTGACATCCAAGAGTTGCAAGACGAAATGGCCCGACTGAGTGCTAACCCGGAATGGGCAGAAGCCGAAAAAAACATGACAGACAAGATGGAGCAGCTCGCAACCATGCAGCAGCGGGGCTCAGACGTATTCATCGGACAATTCAAAAGTTTCAAACAACATTTCCCCTTCTTCACCGCTGCTGCCAACTGGTTCACGCCGTTCGACACCGACCATCCGGAATTGCCGCAAAACATCCGGAAGAGTCCCGTCTTAAACCTGCTCACACAAGCTGCACAACTCTGCGACAGCGACAAGTATTCGCTCTCGTTCTTGATGGGTCAAATGAGCAACTCCGGCCTGCCCATCAACGCCGAAACTATGGACGAGCAAATAAAAAACGCCTTTGAGAGCGGCCAATTACCTTCTGTAGAGCAGATGACGCCGGCCGTGCACATTAGGCTCTATATGCAAGACCTCTATCGCTTTTTCACGCTCTTCAGAGGGCGTCAGGACGAAGTCAATCCCTTTGCCGACGATTGGCGTTTTTATGACCAATCGCCCTTCACCCCAGAAAGCCCAAACCCGAAAGCGGTTCACGAACTCGCCCAACTGGCCTTCAGCATCAAAGCCTACGAAGCCGCCGCACCGCTCTTCATGACGAGCGAACCATCGGCCGACGTGTGCCAGAAAATTGGTTTCTGCAAAGAAATGACCCACGACTACGAAGGTGCTTGTGAGGCCTACGAGCGTGCAGATTTGTTCAAAGACGACTCTGCCTGGACGCTGCGCCGCCTCGCAGCCTGTCAGCGTGCGCGTTCTAAACCCGAGGCAGCCCTGGCACTCTATGAGCGGCTTGAGAACTTAGAGCCCGAGGCCGCCGACCTACCGCTCCATGCAGGCGAATGCCTCATCTGGCTTCAACGATATGACGAAGCGCTCAAGAAACTCTATAAGGCCTACTATCTAGACCCCGACGACCGCCGCGTGTGGCGAGCAATGGTTTGGGCAGAACTCCAAACGGGCCATTTCGACCAAGCAGAAACTCACTTCTCGCTCATACTCTCCCATCAGCCCCAAGCCGGCGACTACGTCAATGCCGCCCACTGCGCCTGGCTCAGCGGCAATGTCGTTTTGGCCATCACGCGCTATCGGCTCGCCTTGACCCAAATGCCAGAGACTAAGCCCGAAGACCTGCTCACACCAGACAAAACCCTCTTGACAGCACATGGCATCACGCAGACCGATATATATATAATGAGAGACGCCATCGGCTCTAATGCCTGACAGACAATCATTCACCCAAAAGTAACCCCATAAAATCTGAATTTTAATGGCTACGACAGACGACAAGAAAATCATCTTCTCGATGGTGGGTCTATCCAAAACCATCAAGCAAACCAACAAGCAGGTGCTTAAAGACATCTACCTGTCATTCTTCTACGGTGCCAAAATCGGCATCATCGGCCTCAACGGAGCCGGCAAATCGACACTGATGAAAATCATAGCCGGCATTGACAATGACTATCAAGGCGAGGTGGTCTTTTCACCGGGCTACACCGTGGGATATCTGCCACAGGAACCGCAACTCGACGACAACAAAACCGTGTTGGAGATTGTGCACGAAGGCGTGCAGCCCATCGTAGATGCCTTGAAAGAATATGACGAAGTGAACCGACTCTTCGGCGAACCCGAATATTACGAAGACCCCGAGAAGATGGAACGTCTGATGACACGCCAGGGCGAACTGCAAGACATCATCGATAGCACTGACGGCTGGAATCTCGACAACAGGCTTGAGCGAGCTATGAGTGCCCTGCGTCTGCCGCCGGCTGACCAGAAGGCTGCACACCTCTCGGGTGGTGAACGCCGCCGCGTGGCCTTGTGCCGATTGTTGCTGCAAAAACCAGACGTGCTCTTGCTTGACGAACCGACCAACCACCTTGATGCCGAGAGCATCGACTGGCTGGAACAGCATCTCAATCAGTATGAAGGCACCGTCATTGCCGTGACCCACGACCGCTATTTCCTGGATGACGTGGCAGGTTGGATACTCGAACTCGACCGTGGCGAGGGCATACCCTGGAAAGGCAACTATTCCTCATGGCTTGAGCAAAAGACACGCCGCATGGAGCAGGAAGAAAAAACGGCCAGCAAGCGTCGCAAGACTCTCGAACGCGAACTTGAATGGGTGCGTATGGCGCCCAAAGCACGTCAGGCCAAGGGTAAGGCTCGTCTGAAATCATACGACAAACTCTTGGGCGAAGACCAAAAAGAGAAAGAGCAGAAACTGGAAATATACATCCCCGACGGACCGCGCCTCGGCGCCAAAGTCATCGAAGCCGAACACGTGGCAAAAGCCTACGGCGAGAAGGTGCTCTTCTCAGACCTCAACTTCACGCTGCCCCAAGGCGGCATCATTGGCGTGATTGGCCCCAACGGCGCCGGCAAAACCACCCTGTTCAAACTCATCATGGGGATTGAACAACCTGATAGCGGCACGTTCAGCGTGGGTGAGACTGTGAAACTGGCCTACGTAGACCAACAACACGGCGACATTGATCCCAACAAATCGGTTTATGAGATGGTGAGCGGCGGCAACGAACTGATGCGTATGGGCGGCCGCGACATCAACGCCAGAGCCTACATCAGCAAATTCAATTTCAGCGGCGCAGACCAGGAGAAGCGTTGCGGTGTGCTCTCAGGCGGTGAGCGCAACCGTCTGCACCTGGCTATGGCCCTGAAGAGTGAGGCCAATGTCATCTTGCTTGACGAACCGACCAACGACATTGATGTCAACACCCTCCGGGCATTGGAAGAAGGCCTTGAGGCCTATGCCGGATGTGCCGTGGTCATCAGCCACGACCGCTGGTTCCTCGACCGCATCTGCACGCATATCTTGGCCTTTGAGGGTGACGGCACCGTGTATTTCTACGAAGGCAGTTACAGTGAATATGAAGCGCACAAGGCACGCCGGCTCGGCATCACGGAAACCGGACGCACACGCTACCGCGGACTGGAAGCCTAAGAATTCACCCGAAAAATTATCTAACCATTGACAGACACTTATCTCATTCCTGCACAAGAAAGCCAGACCGTCTACACAGAGATGCGTAGTCGGTTTCTGGCTTTTGTCTATGGTGTGGAAAACGAAGATGAGGCCAAAGAGCGCCTTGCCACCTTGCGCAAAACCCATTTCGACGCCCGCCACGTCTGTTATGCCTATGTCATTGGGCCACACGGTGAACACACACGGCAAAATGACGACGGCGAACCCTCAGGCACGGCCGGTGCGCCCATTGCCAGACAAATCCGTTCGGCCGGACTGACCAACGTGCTCGTGGCCGTGGTGCGCTATTTCGGGGGCGTGAAACTTGGCACAGGCCGACTTGGCGTGGCCTACAAGACAGCAGCGGCAGAGGCCCTGACCGAAGCCGGAGCCAAAGAGGTGGTAATGAAAGACAGTCTTAAGGTGGCAGCACCCTACGACGTGGCCGACACGGCTATGCGTCTCATCCGAAATGCCGGAGCCGACATCACCGCTCGAGACTATACCGCCACTGAGACTATCTTGACTGTGGCCGTGCGCTGTAGCGACGCCGAAAGCCTCAAAGACACTTTGTCAAAAATCCATACCCTGCACTTCATAGACGACCAGCCATGAAGCCTATTTCAACTCTCACGTTCTCTCCTCTTCATTCCACTCATCCACATCTTGGCGCAGCCACAGCACTCTACGAAACCGCTTTCCCAGAGGCTGAACGCCGAGACACCGCGCTTTGGCTTGACCTGATGACAACATCGCGGCAGTTTCACGCTCTGGCGATAATGACCGGTGAGGCTTTCGCAGGATTGATCACATGGTGGCAGTTGACAGACGACTTCTGCTACGTGGAGCATTTTGCCATAGCCCCTTCACTGCGCTCAGCCGGCATTGGCGGCGTTGCTTTGGAGCAGTTTGTGAATGAACGAAAGGGGTATGTGGTGCTTGAAGTGGAACCACCGACCGACGAAATGCCGCGACGTCGCATAGGTTTCTACTCCCGCCACGGCTTCTCGCTTTGGACGCTCCCCTATCGCCAACCGCCCTACCGGTCTGGCGGCGATTGGCTCGACCTCTGCCTGATGAGCACTGCCAAAGAACCCACGCAAGACGTCGCAGAGCGTTTGGTGAAGACGTTGCATCAGTCTGTTTATGGTTTAGAATGCTGAAAAATGGTTTTGACGCGCTTTCTGCTGAGATAAAAATGAGCCGCTACGTTTGTCGCAGCGGCTCATAAATGATGATAGTTACAATTCTTTTTCTTTCGTGTCACTCGACAGCACTTTTTTGCGCTTCAACGGCTTTTGTGAGCCGCTCCATCACGCGCTTATATTCTGTCTGTGTGATGTCGACCTTGCCCAGACACTTCGACTGCGGATGGCGGGCTTTGTAGGCGTTGCGCACCATCTCGTGGGTCACGACATTGGCCAAAGGTATCTTATATTGGCTCATGATGGGCAGCAGATAGTCAATGGCACTGGCAATCTGGTCGTCTGTGAGTGGTGACTCAAGCGTATTGCCTTGAAACTCAATACCTATGGTGAAGTTGTTGCAACCATCTCGTCCGTTGAGCGTTGAGGGTCCGGCGTGGTAGGTGACAACCGTGGGCTGACACATGACATAGCGCGTGCCGTCTATGTCGATGACCACGTGTGTACCCACTTTACGCTTGCCGTCTGTGAGCACCTCAAGCGAGCGCTCCACAGTGGGCTCGGCGGTGTGATGAAGGATGACGCCTTTCACTTCGTTGACTCTCTCACGATTGAAGTTTGGCGTAGGATAGTCGATTTCTTTATACGTCTTGTCCTCAATCGTTTCAGGCGCCACGCTGTCGGTGGACGTTGAGGAAGCGATGGTGGCCACCGATGATGGTGACGTAGGCGCCGAATGTTTATCGGCACAAGCCGTGAGAGCTATCGTGAATAAGGCGCAAAATGTGACATGACGTAGGTTCATAAGTGTGTTAATCTGATGATGAATGAATTGAGAGAAAAAATCGTGAGGCATAGGGGCATTGATAAAAGGAAAATGCTTGTGCGTCACCACACAAAGTTATAAAAAATATCGATTCGCCGAATGACGCGAGACGTATCGTTTTGTCTTTTTGTTATATGCCCCAAAAGACCTATCTTCGTATAAAGAGGAAGAATGTAGTGGCTTGGCGGCCACTTTTTTTGTATTTGAGGGCCTTACGGGCATAAGAACAGTTTTTTCGGCTATAAGGTCAGAAATTTCTCGGCCTATTGTCGGACAAATTATGACTAAGAAAAACACAGATTTGAGCTTTTGTGCGGCGCCCAATCGGCTTTCAGTGGCAAAGAAATTGACTTATAGGACTAAATATCAACCTCTTACAATATTCTGAACTTATTTAGAGCGAATTTTGCAGATATTTAACAAAATCAACAATAGATGTCATAAATGATTAAATAATAAACAGCAGCGTCACGAAAGACACGGAAATATGTACAAACAAAAAGGAAGACATCTTAGCCAGTTGCCTGACTTGTGATGTCTTCCTTACCAGTCGGGGTGACTGGATTCGAACCAGCGACCACACGCCCCCCAGACGCGTACT